>CAISKG010000439.1 GCA_903885855.1 uncultured Planctomycetaceae bacterium | reverse complement strand
GCTGTGCGACGTGGGGCTCGATTACCTCCATCTCGGCCAGCCCTCCCCCACGCTCTCCGGCGGGGAGGCGCAGCGCGTCAAGCTCGCGCGCGAGCTGGCCAAGCGCTCCACCGGCCGGACCATGTACGTCCTCGACGAGCCCACCACCGGCCTCCACATGCACGACGTGCGGCAGTTGCTCGGCGTTCTCGAGCGCCTCGTCGAGGCGGGCAACACCGTCCTCGTCGTGGAGCACAACCTCGACGTCGTGAAGCGGGCCGACTGGGTGATCGACCTCGGGCCCGAGGGGGGGGCGGGCGGCGGCAGGATCGTCGCCGCCGGGCCGCCGGAGACGATCGCCCGGGCGCGCGGCTCGCACACCGGCAAGGCCCTGGCGCCGGTGCTCGTGGCGGCGCGGGGACCGCGCCCCGCCGCCCCACGGGCCACGAAGCGCCGGGCCGTCGACGGGGCGCGGCTCGAGCAGATCGCCGCGGCCTCGCGCGATCCGGGCCCGCCGGCGATCCGCGTCCGCGGCGCGGCCCAGCACAACCTCAAGGGCGTCGACGTCGACATCCCGCGCGGCGCGATGACGGTGTGCTGCGGCCCGAGCGGCTCCGGGAAGACCTCGCTGGCCTTCGACACGCTCTACGCCGAGGGGCAGCGGCGCTACGTGGAGAGCCTCTCCCCCTACGCCCGGCAGTTCGTCGGCCAGGTGCCCAAGCCGCTCTTCGAGCGCATCGACGGCCTCTCGCCGGCGGTGGCGATCGAGCAGCGCGCCACCGGCAGCACGCCGCGGTCCACCGTCGGCACGCTCACGGAGCTCTACGACTACTTCCGCGTCCTGGCAGCGCGGCTGGGCACGATGCACTGCCCGGCCTGCGGCGTGCCGGTCGGGGCGCGGAGCGTCGACGCGACGGTCGACCGGCTTCTCGAGGCGCCGCCGGGCACGCGCATGCTGCTCCTGGCGCCGGTGGAGCCGCGCGTGGGGCAGTCGGCCGAGGCCTTCTTCGCCGCCCTCAAGGCGGCCGGCTGGGTGCGCGTGCGGATCGACGGCCGCACCGTGCACCTCGACGAGAAGCCGGCACTCGACCGCAAGCGCCGCTCCCGGATCGAGATCGTGGTCGACCGGGTCACGGCCGACGCGGCGGCGCGGGGCCGGCTCGCGCAGAGCGTCGAGGCGGCCTTCGAGGCCGGCGCGGGGACGATGCTCGTGGCCCGGGCCGCCGCCGATCCGGCCGGCCGGCCGCTCGAGGAGCCGGATTGGCCGGTGGAGGTGCACAGCCGCCTGCTGGCCTGCCCCGGCTGCGGCCGCGGCTTCAAGCCGCTCGAGCCGCGGCAATTCTCCTTCAACAGCCCCTTGGGCTGGTGCCCGCGGTGCGACGGCCTGGGGACGCGGGCCGGCGTCGAGCACGGGGCGCTGGTGCGCGATCCCTCGGCCACGCTCGCCGGTGGCGCCCTCGACCTGTGGCCCGATCTCGCGGCCCACGCGCCGCGGGCGATGCTGGCGGCGCTGTGCGCGGCCACCGGCCTCCCCGCCGACGTCCCCCTCCGCGATCTCCCCGGCCTGCAGCAGCGTCTCCTCTTCGAGGGCACCGGCGAGCGCTGGATCGAGGTGCCGCGCCCCGGCGGCCGGGCCGGCAGCCCGCCCGCCTTCTCCTTCCGCTTCAAGGGGCTCGAGGCGGCCTGCGAGGAGGCGGCGCGGCTGGTGGTGGGCCTGCGCGGCAAGGTCGACGCGGTGCTCGGCGAGGTGCCCTGCAGCGAGTGCGGGGGAAGCCGGCTGGCCGACGTCGCCGCCGCGGTGACGCTGTGGGGCCGGCCGCTCGACGTGTGGTGCCGGATGCCGCTCTCGCGGCTCCAGGAGGAACTCGAGGGGGTGGCGCTGGGCGACACCGAGCGCCGCATCGCCGCCGACCTGCTCCGCGAGCTGCGCTCGCGCGTCGCTTTCCTGGTCGACATCGGCCTGGACTACCTCGACCTGGCCCGCCCGGCCGGGAGCCTCTCCGGCGGCGAGCTGCAGCGCATCCGCCTGGCCGCGCAGGTCGGCAGCGGGCTGACGGGCGTGCTCTACGTGCTCGACGAGCCCACGATCGGGCTCCACCCGCGCGACACCGACCGCCTGATCCGCGCCCTGGGGAAGCTCCGCGACCTCGGCAACACGCTGGTGGTGGTGGAGCACGACCGCGAGGTGGTGGCGGCGGCCGACGAGACGCTCGACTTCGGCCCGGGGAGCGGCCGCGAGGGGGGGCGGATCGTGGCCCACGCCCCCCCCGCCACGCTCCGGGGGATGCCGGAGAGCCCCACCGGCCGCTACCTCGGGGCCGCGCGGGCCTGCGACGCCGTGCTCGAGCGGAAGCGCGCGCAGGGCCGGCGCGAGCCGACGGGGTGGATCGACATCCGCGGCATCCGCCACCGCACGCTCAAGGGGCTCGACGCCCGCATCCCGCTCGGCGTCCTGGCGGCCGTCACGGGCCCGAGCGGCAGCGGGAAGACGTCGCTGGTGCTCGAGGTGCTGTGGCGGGCGCTGGCCCGGCGGCTCCACGCGGCCCGCGAGCAGCCCGGGCGCCACGACGCCATCCGCGGCTACGAGTCGATCGACAAGGTGATCCTCGTCGACCAGGAGGCGATCGGGTCGACGCCCGGCTCGACCCCCGCCACCTACACCGGCGTCTTCGACCACGTCCGCCAACTGTTCGCCAAGGTGCCGGAGTCGCGGAAGCGCGGCTTCACCCCGCGCACCTTCTCCTTCAACGTCGCGGGCGGGCGCTGCGAGGCCTGCGAGGGGCTCGGCCAGCGCCGTGTGGAGATGCACTTCCTCCCCGACGTGTGGGTGGAGTGCGAGGCCTGCCGGGGCACGCGCTACGCGCTGGAGACGCTGCAGGCCAAGTGGCACGGCCGGAGCATCGCCGACGTGCTGGCGATGAGCGTCGCCGACGCCGCGCGGCTCTTCGAGGGGGTGCCGCAGGTGACGCGGATCCTCGCCACGCTCGTCGACGTCGGTCTCGGCTACCTCTCGCTCGGCCAGCCCGCCCCGCAGCTCTCCGGCGGCGAGGCGCAGCGCGTCAAGCTGTCGCGCGAACTCGCCAAGCCCGGCACCGGCAACACGCTCTACGTCCTCGACGAGCCCACCACCGGGCTCCACTTCTCCGACATCGAGAAGCTGCTCCACGTCCTCGAGCGGCTCGTCGACGCCGGCAACACGGTGCTCGTCGTGGAGCACAACCTCGAGGTCGTCGCCGCCGCCGACTGGGTGATCGACATGGGCCCCGAGGCGGGCGACGGCGGCGGGCGGATCGTCGTCGAGGGGCCGCCGGAGGACGTGGCCATCCATGCCGGCAGGTGGCGGGCCGCGGCGGAGCGGCCGCGTGGCGCCAAGGGGTCCGCGGCCCCCGCGGATCCCCTCCTCCGCAGCCACACCGGGGAGGCGCTCGAGCGCTTCGGCCTCCCCGGGATCGGCTCGGGGCCGCCTACCAGCGGCTCTCGAGGCCGAACTGCAGGCCGTTGAGGTAGACGCTGCCGTTGGTGTTGATCGTCGCGGTGCCGCCGAGGAGGTCGGTGGTGGAGAGCTGGTCGGCCGGCACCGCCACGCCCGAGAGCCAGAAGAAGTTGTAGCCGGTGCGCCAGGCGAGCCAGTCGGTCATCTGCCAGGTGCCGAAGATCCCGAGCTCCCCGAAGAAGGCCGTCTGCTGGGCCGCCGCGGAGAGGGGCGGGATGTCGGCGCCGCCCGAGAAGCCCCCCGCGTTCTGGACCGCGGTGTTGTAGAACACGCCCGCCTTGCCGACGGCGTTGAAGCGGATCGGCCCGCCGTTGTTCCAGAGCATGACGTCGGCGCCGGCCTGGCCGCCGTAGAGGTCGTTCTTGGTGCCGACGTTGAAACGCTCGGCCTGCTGCACCGTCGCCGGCGCCGTCTCGGTGTAGTAGTCGAGGCACTGCAGGTTCTGGTTCCACTCCACCCAGCGGAAGCCGGCGAGCCAGGTGACGGGGCTGCAGGTGCGGCGGCGCCAGTTGAGCTCGGCGCTCTGGATGGCGGCGTCGGTCGTGACCTGGGCCCAGTCGATGTTCTGGAAGCCCGGCCCGGGGCCGAAGCCGGCGATGTTGTTGGCCTCGTAGGCGCCGGCGGTGTGGGGCGTCGACCGCTCGCCGTTGAAGGGGCGGACGTTGAAGTAGTTGCCCTCCACGGCGTAGATGTTGTCGAGGGCGAGGATCACCCCCACGCGCGGGCCGACCGCGGCGTAGTTGTCGGTCTGGTTCACGTCGAGCGCCGTCGTCGGCATCGTATCGGGGGGCGGCAGCGGGTTCGGCGCGGTGGTGGTGACGTTGTCGTTGAGGTACAGCGGGCGGCTGCCGATGTTGCCCTGCCAGAGGAAGAGGGCGTCGGTCTGCACGATCCAGCGCGGGTAGGTGGGGAGGAACAGCCGGCGGCCGAGGCCGGCCGGGGCGTACCAGGCCCCGAAGCCCCCGTCGGCGCCGCCGGCGTAGGGGATGAAGCCCGGCTCGGATCCGGGGTAGGCGTCCTCCACGGAGGGCACGTCGCCCACGCTGGCGGCGGAGTCGTAGCCCTCCTCGCCGATGACCGTGCCCTCGACGGCGCTGCCCGCCGAACCGAAGTCGATCAACTCCGGCGACTCGCCCGGCACGAGCACCGACGACTCGGCCGGCTCGCCGCCGAGGAAGCGATCGAAGCCGTCGGCCCGGGCCGACGCGGGGCTTACGAGCGTCGCCAGCAGCGTCGCGACCGTCATCCCGAGGCCGGCGCCGGTGCGGGTCGTGCGGCTCGTGCCCGCACATCCGGCAACCCGCGCACCACGCGGAGATTCCGCCCCATCCTGCCAAGCGTTCATGACGTCGTGATCCTCCCCGGGGAATAACGGTTCCCCAGGATTTTCGACGTCCGGTCGTCCGGGTCGTGACTTTCGCTCCTCGAATGACGGTCGTGGAAGGAGGGCGGTTCGGGCAGGCGGCGCAAAGCCTGCCGCCCGGGGCCCCCGGTCGCCCGGCTTACCGGCTCGCACCCCCGGGGATGGGGTGGAAACGAGCACGGCGGGGAGGGGGCTTGCCCCATCCCCGCCGTCCCGCTGGTTTTCCACCGGATAACGCCCGACCGGCGTCAGGTGCCGAACGGATTCACCGCCGCCGACTCCGCCGACCAGTTGCCCTGGCCGAAGGAGGTCTTCGCGGCCACGCGGAAGACGTGCCCGAACCGCGTGCGGAAGCCGGCGATCGTGATCGAGGTCGCCGTGGCGGAGACACCCACGGGCCACTTCGCGGTCACCCAGGCCGATCCGGCCTTGTTGAGCCGGTACTGCACCACGTAGCCGGTGATCGGCAGCCCGCCGGTCTCCACCGGCGGCGTCCAGGAGAGCCGCACCGTCCCGCGGCTCCCGGTGCCGGCGACGCTCGTCGGCCCGTCGGCCGGCCCGATCGGCGTCAGCGCCGCCGTCTCCCCGCTCACCGGCGAATCGCCCACCGAGTTGCGGGCCTTGACGCGGAAGACGTAGTCCACGCCGTTGACGAGGCCCGACACGGTCGCCTTGGTCGCCGTGCCCACGCCGTCCTCGAACACCGTCCAGGTCGTGTCGGTCGCCTTGCGGTACTCGACGACGTAGTCGGTGATCGCGGCACCGTTGCTCTTGGCGGGAGCGTTCCAGGCCAGGGCCACGCTCTTGTCGCCGGCGATGCCCGTCAGGGCCGTCGGTGCCGAGGGCGATCCGATCACCGCCAGCACGTTCGACAGGACCGAGAAGGCCCCCGTGCCGACGACGTTCACCGCCGCGACGCGGAACACGTACGACGTCGCCGTGGTGAGCCCGGTGACGGTGGCCGTGGTCGCCGGCGAGGCCGCGCGGGTGAACACGGTCCAGGCCGTCTCGGTCGTCCTGCGGTACTCGATCCGGTAGTCGGTG
>CAISKG010000438.1 GCA_903885855.1 uncultured Planctomycetaceae bacterium | reverse complement strand
TTGAGGTGGCACTTCCGCATCATGATGCAGCCGAGCACGACCAGCGCCCCGGTGGCGATGCCGTATTCCTCGGCCCCGAGCATGGCGGCGATCGCCACGTCCTTGGCGGTGCGGATCATGCCGTCGGTCTGGACGATGATCCGGCCGCGCAGGTCATTCATCACGAGCACCTGGTGCGCCTCGGCCAGGCCGAGCTCCCAGGGGAGGCCGGCGTGCATGATCGAGGTCTGCGGGCTCGCGCCGGTGCCGCCGTCATGCCCCGAGATGAGCACCACGTCGGCCTTGCCCTTCGACACGCCCGCGGCCACGGTGCCCACCCCCACCTCGGCCACGAGTTTCACGCTCACGCGGGCGTGGTGGTTGGCGTTCTTGAGGTCGTGGATCAGCTGCGCGAGATCCTCGATGGAGTAGATGTCGTGGTGGGGCGGGGGGGAGATGAGCCCCACGCCGGGCGTCGAATGCCGGATCCGGGCGATCTCGCGGTCGACCTTGTGGCCCGGGAGCTGGCCCCCCTCGCCCGGCTTCGCCCCCTGGGCCATCTTGATCTGCAGTTCGCGGGCGTTGACGAGGTACAGGCTCGTCACGCCGAAGCGGCCGCTGGCCACCTGCTTGATCTTGGAATTGCGGCTGTCGCCGCCGGCGTCGGGCTGGTAGCGGACGGGATCCTCCCCCCCCTCGCCGGTGTTGCTCCAGCCGCCGATCCGGTTCATCGCCACGGCGAGCGTCTCGTGGGCCTCCTTGGAGATCGAGCCGTACGACATCGCGCCGGTGGCGAAGCGTTTCACGATCTCCTTGGCGGGCTCCACCTCGTCGAGGGGGACGGGCGTCTCGGCCCACTTGAAGTCGAGCAGCCCGCGGAGCGTGAGGAGCTTCGTCTGCTGCTCGTCGATGAGGCGCTGGTAGCGGCGGAATTCCTCCCGGCTGTTGATCTGCGTGGCCTGCTGGAGCGAGGCCACGACCTCGGGGGCCAGCACGTGGGCCTCTCCCTTGCGCCGCCAGGCGTAGCGCCCGCCGACGTCGAGCTCCAGCGCCTGGGCCACCTGGGTGCGCGGCCAGGCGTGCTCGTGGCGGCGCAGCGCCTCGGCGGCCACGCCGTCCAATCCGATGCCGCCGATGCGGCTGGCGGTGCGCGTGAAGAACTCGTCGACGATCGCCTGATCGAGCCCCACCGCCTCGAAGATCTGCGCGCCGCGGTAGCTCTGCTGGGTGGAGATGCCCATCTTGCTCATCACCTTGAGCAGCCCCTTCGTCGCCGCCTTGACGAAGTTGCGGTGGAGCTTCTCGCGGGCCAGATCGCGTCCCACGATCCCCTCGGCCTGCAGCTGATCGATGGTGGCGAAGGCCAGCCAGGGGTTGACGGCCCCGGCGCCATAGCCGGTGAGGAGGGCGAAGTGGTGCACCTCGCGCGCCTCGCCGGTCTCCACCACCAGCCCGCAGCGGGTGCGCGTCCCTTCACGGACGAGATGGTGGTGGATCCCGGCCGTCGCCAGGAGCGCCGGCACCACGGCCATCCCGCGCGACGCCCCGCGGTCGGAGAGCACGAGGATCGTGGCCCCCTCGCGGATGGCCCGCGAGGCCTCCTCGCGCAGCTCGTCGAGCCGGCGGCGCAGCCCCTCCACGCCGCCGGCGGCGGGGAAGAGGAGCGGCAGCGTGCGCGCCACGAGCCCCGCGGGGCCGCGGTAGCCCGCCGAGCCGAGGGCCTTGATGCGGGCGCACTGGACGTTCGTGATCACCGGCGTCTCGAGGCGCAGGAGGCGGCACTGCCCGGCGGTGGAATCGAGGAGGTTCCCCTCGCTCCCGATGGTGGTCACCATCGAGGTGATGATCTCCTCGCGGATGGCGTCGAGGGGGGGATTCGTGACCTGCGCGAAGAGCTGCTTGAAGTAGTTGGCCAGCAGCTGCGGGCGCTCCGAGAGCACCGCCAGGGGGGTGTCGTTGCCCATCGACCCGATCGGCTCGGCGCCGTCGGTCGCCATGGGGGCCAGGATCACCTTCAGATCCTCGAGGGTGTAGCCGTGGAGGCGCTGGAGTTCGAGGAGGCTCGCCCCCTCCCCCGCCACGCCGGCGGCGTGCCAGGGATCCACCGACCGCGGCGCGGCGTCGCCCCCCTCGCCCCCCTCGGCGCCGGCGACGGCCCGCGACGCGGCCAGCTCGGCCGCGCCGGCCGGATCGGGGAGGGCGTCGATGCGGGCCTGGTGGGCGGAGAGCCACTCGCGCCACGGCCGTGAGCAGGCCAGGCGCCGCTTGATCTCGTCATCCTCGACGATCCGTCCGGCCTTGGTGTCGACGAGGAACATCCGCCCCGGCCTGAGGCGCCCCTTCCGCATCACGTCGGCGGCCGGCAGCTCGAGGACCCCCGCCTCGCTGGCCATCACCACCACGCCGTCGCGCATCTGCCACCAGCGCCCGGGGCGCAGGCCGTTGCGGTCGAGGGTGGCGCCGATGCGCGTGCCGTCGGTGAAGGCGATCGCCGCCGGGCCGTCCCATGGCTCCATGAGGCAGGCCTGATACTCGTAGTAGGCCTTGAGGTCGTCGGCCATGGATTCGTGGCCGCTCCACGGCTCGGGGATGAGCATGCTCACCGCCTCCTCGATCGGGCGGCCGGCGAGCACGAGCAGCTCGAGCACGTTGTCGAGGGTGGCCGAGTCGCTTCCCCCCGCCCGAACCACCGGGAGGATCTTGCGCAGGTCGGGGCCGTGCACGGGGTGGGCGAGCATGCTCTCCCGGGCGTGCATCCAATTGACGTTGCCGCGGAGGGTGTTGATCTCGCCGTTGTGGGCGATGAAGCGGAAGGGGTGGGCGAGGTCCCAGGTGGGGAAGGTGTTGGTGCTGTAGCGCTGGTGGACCAGCGCCAACGCCGACACCATCCGGGCATCGGAGAGGTCGGGGTAGAACTTGGAGACCTGATCCGCCAGGAGCAGCCCCTTGTAGACGATCGTGCGGGACGACAGCGAGCAGACGTAGGCGAAGGTCTGTCCGGTGAGGCCCAGTTCGCCGAGCTCGATCTCGAAGCGCTTGCGGATCACGAACAGCTTCCACTCGAACCGGTCGCGCGGCGTCCCCTTGCCGCGGCCGACGAAGGCCTGCCGCACCGTCGGCTCGACGTCGCGGGCGGTGCCGCCGATGAAGCGGTTGTCGACCGGGACGCTGCGCCAGCCGAGGAATTCCTGCCCCTCCTCGCGGCAGAGGCGCTCGAAGAACGATTCGGCCGCCTGCTGTTCGTCGGGGGTGGGGGGGAGGAAGACGTTGCCGGCGGCCCAGTCGCCCGGGCCGGGCAGCCGGATGCCCGCCTGGGGCGAGACGGCCGCGAAGAAGTCGTGCGGCATCTGCACGAGGATGCCGGCGCCGTCGCCGGTGAGCGGGTCGCATCCGCAGGCGCCGCGGTGGGTGAGGTTCTCGAGGATCTCGAGCCCCTTGCGCACGATGTCGTGGCTGCGGCGGCCGTGCATGTTGACGATGAAGCCCACGCCGCAGGCGTCGTGCTCGTTGGCCGGGTCGTAGAGGCCGCGCGCCGCGGGGAGGCCGGGGGAGCGGGGGGCGGGGTCGTGGTGGGGCTTCATCGGTGGGATCTCGGGCACGGACGGGGGGGGACCGGGGGAGCGGGGCGACGGCGGCGCCGTCGCCCGGGGCCGGGCGGCATCATGCCGGGGCCGGAGCTGAGCGACGGGCGCGGGGCGGCCGCCCGCGCCGGGCCGCCGGTTCCACGGCGGTCGCCGGCGGGGCCGCGGGCTCGAGGCCCGGCTGGCCGCGGAGAAACTCGAGGAACCTGGCCGCCGTGGGGGGCAGCGGCTTGCCGCGCACGCGCACGATGCCCAGCGGCCGGTGGAGCGGCGGATCGACCTCCAGCGGCACCGCGCACAGCCGACCGGCAGCCACCTCGCTGCCGACGGTGGGGGCGGGCAGGAGCGCCACCCCGGAGTCGATCTCCACGGCGCGCTTGATCGTCTCGATGTTGTCGAACTCCATCACGACGTCGGGCTCGACGCCGCGGCCAGCCAGGGCCTTGTCGAGTTCGTGGCGGATGACGAGATCGGGGTCGAAGCCGACCATCGCACGCCGGTCGAGGTCCTCCAGCCGGACGCGCTCCAGGCCGGCCAGGGCGTGGCCGGGGGCACAGGCGAGCACGAACGGCTCCTCGCGCCACGGCTCGGCGTCGAGCGTCCGGGTGCCGCGCGGGTAGCTGACGAGCCCCAGATCGGCCTGACCGCTCTCCACCGACTCGAGCACCCGGTCGGGATGGAGGTATTCCAGCCGGACGTTGGCGCGCGGGTGGAGGGCGGTGAACTCGCGCACCGCGAGGCTCATGTGGTGGAGGCCGACGGAGTAGATCGCGGCCACCCGCACGCGGCCGGCGACCTCGTCGTGGAGCGTGCGCACCTCGTCCTCGAGGGCCGCGTAGCGGTCGAGCAGCCGCCGGCAGCCGTCGAAATAGATCTGCCCCTCGCGGGTCGGCACGAGGGGCCGGCTGGAGCGATCGAGGAGCTGCACGCCGAGGCGCTGCTCGAGCTGGCCGACGACCTGGCTGGCCCCCGACTGCGAGATCCCGTTGTCCTCGGCGGCCTTGGAGAAACTGCGCCGCACGACGATGTCGCAGAACACCTTGAGCGACTTGAGGTTCATCGGGGGCGGGGCAGGGGGCGAAGGGAAAAGGGCCGAGGCCGACAATCAGAAAAACAGATAGTCCAGGCGGCCACCATCCAGAAATCAAATGAATGCTACCGCGGCCTTGGGCCGCGTCAAGCGGCCGGCCGGGCTCCGGGGAGCCACCGTCGCCGTCCTTCCCCCCTTGTGAGCGTGGGCGAAAAAGCCCTTTCTCGCGGGGGCCGCGGGGGCGCCGAAGCAGGTGCTAGACTTTCGGCCCCATCCCAGAGCCGCCCTTCCCGGGGCCCCTCTGGGGCCCCACCGCCCGAAAGCCCCTCCCTCTCCGGCCCCCTGTCGCCGACGCGCCGCCGGGGCCGCGCCCGGGGGATCGCCCCGGGGGCGTCCCCAAGGCCGCCTGCGGTCCGCCGTCGCCGCCCCTCACCCGCAAAAATCCCGACCGCCATGAACGAAGCGACCCCCTTCTACGACGCCTTCGCCGACAAGCTCCGCCACGACTACGTCGTCGGCAACCCGCGCATGCTCTCCGCGGTGGCCTTCCTGCGGGCCGAGGTGGCGGCGTCCGGGGCGCGACGGATCCTCGACATCGGCTGCGGGATCGGCTGGTCGAGCCACGAGATGGCGAGCCTGGCGAGCGTCGCCGAGGTGCACGCGATCGACCTCAGCCCGCAGCTCATCGCCACCGCCAAGGGGCTCTTCGCCTCCCCCAAGATCACGTTCGACGTCGTCGACGTGACCACGATGACGCCGGCGGCCCAGCGCCCCTACGACGCGATCGTGATGCTGGACGTCTACGAGCACATCCCGGTCGCGGCCCGCGCCCGCTTCCACGAGGCCCTCGCGGCGCTGCTCGCCCCCGGCGGATTCATCCTCCTCACCTGCCCGACCGTCGACCACCAGAACTACCTCCGCCAGCACAAGCCCGAGGGGCTCCAGCCGGTGGACGAGGACGTCGGCCTGCCGGAGATGCTCGCCCTCGCCGAGGCGATCCAGGGCACGCTCGACGTCTGGCAGCTGCAGTCGGTGTGGAATCCGCGCGATTATTTCCACGCCGTCGTCCGCCGCCGCGCCGGCGCCCCGGTGACCCCCTTTCCCCGCCGGAACGTGGCCGGCAAGGTGCTCGCCCGGCTGCGGGCCTGGACCCGGGGCCCGGCCAGGGGCTGATCGCCGCCGGGCGGGGGATGCCGGGGCTCGCCGCGGGCCGTCCCGGCGAGGCGAAAAAGCCCTTCCTTTCCCGGCCCCCGGCCCGCGACGATTGGAGCGCCCCGCCCCCCTCCCGCCCGTGCGCCGGGCGGGCGACGGGGCGGGAGGATTGGTATACTCGCGGGCTTTCCTCCAAGGCCCCGGACGTCCCGGCAACGCCCGCCCCGCCTTCATTTCCCGGAAAGCATCCGTGGCCGCCACCCCCTCCGCCGTCAAGGCCCAGCAGAAGGCGATCCAGAAGGCCGACACGCTCATCGAGGCGCTGGGCTGGATCCGCCGGTTCCGCGACACCACCACCGTCATCAAGCTCGGCGGCAGCGTCGTCGAGCATCCGGACGCGCTGCGTCATCTGCTCATCGACGTCGTCTTCATGTCGACCCTGGGGATGCGGATCGTCCTCGTCCATGGCGGGGGCAAGGCGATCAGCCGGGCGATGGACGACGCCGGCCTGGCGCCCCGCTTCGTGCAGGGGCGGCGCTACACCGACGACGCCACGCTCGCGATCGTGGAGCGCGTCCTCGCCACCGAGCTCAACCACGAGCTGGTGGCGCGGATCGAGGAGTACGGCGGCCGGGCGATGTCGCTCAATTTCCTCTCCACCAACGTCCTCTTCGGCGAGCGGCTCACGCTCCCCGGCCCCGACGGCACGCGTTTGGATCTCGGCCACGTCGGCAGCGTGACGCGCGTCGACCGCCTCACGATCGACAACCTCACCTACGCCGGCCAGGTGCCGGTGATCCCCTCGATGGCCCTCGGCCCCGATGGTGGCAAGCTCAACGTGAACGCCGACACCGCCGCCACCGCGGTCGCCGCGGCGCTGGGCGCCGAGAAGCTCGTGGTGCTCTCCGACATCCCCGGGGTGCTGCGCGACGTGGCGGACCCGGAGAGCCTGATCCACTCGCTCACCGCCTCGGAGGCCCGCCGGCTCATCGCCGAGGGCACGATCGCCTCCGGCATGATCCCCAAGATCGAGGGCTGTCTGGAGACGCTCGAGCAGGGAGTGAAGAAGATCCACATCATCGACGGCCGGATCCGCCATTCGCTGCTGCTGGAGATCTACACCACCAGCGGCGTCGGCACGGAGCTGGTCCGCGACGACGCCCTCGCCTCGCACGCCCGTTAGTCCCTTCGCAATCGCCCCGCGACCGGCCCCTTCGCCGGCGCCGTCCCGCCCCCCCGGGCCCTGGAGTCCATGCCATGTCCGTCGCCGACCCCGCCGGAAGCGCCACGCGGTCCGTGATCGACACCTTCGCGCGCTACGTGGTTCCCAATTACCGCCGCTTCCCCGTCTGCCTGGTGCGCGGCGAGGGATCGCGCGTCTGGGACGCCGAGGGGGCGGAGTACCTCGACTTCTTCCCCGGCTGGGGCTGCAATCTCCTCGGCCACTGCCCCGCGCCGGTCGTCCGCGCGGTGCAGGATCAGGTGGCGCGGCTGATCCACGTCCCCAACACCTGGTACACCGAGGCCCAGGGGGAGTGGGCCCGGCTCCTCTCCGAGCGCAGCTTCGGCGGGCAGGCCTTCTTCTGCAATTCCGGCACCGAGGCCAACGAGGCGGCGATCAAGCTCGTGCGCCTCGCCAGCGACGGCGCCCGCTACAAGATCATCACCTTCCGCGGCGGCTTCCACGGCCGCACGATGGGGAGCGTGACGGCCACGGCCCAGCCGAAGTACCACGAGGGGCTCGGGCCGATGCTGGCCGGCTTCCAGTACGCCCCCCACGGCGACCTGGAGGCCGTGGAGCGCCTCGTCGACGACCAGACCGGCGGGATCCTCGTCGAGCCGATCCTCGGCGAGGGGGGCGTCGTGCCGGCGCCCCCGGGCTTCCTCGAGGGGCTGCGGCGGATCTGCGACGAGCGCGGGATGCTGCTGGTGTTCGACGAGGTGCAGTCGGGCTGCGGCCGCACCGGCGAGTGGTTCGGCTACCAGCACTTCGGCGTGCGCCCCGACGTCATCACGCTGGCCAAGAGCCTGTGCGCGGGGGTGGCCGGCGGGGCGATGCTGACGACCGTCGAGCTGGCCCGCTTCCTCCGCCCCGGCATGCACGCCGCCACCTTCGGCGGCAATCCGCTCGCCGCCCGGGCGGGGATCGCGGCCATCGAGATGATCGAGAACGAGGGGCTCCTGGCCCACGTCGACCGGGCCGCGGACCGCTTCCGCGAACGCCTCCACGCCCTCCGGGATCGGTGCGACGCCGTCCGCGACGTGCGCGTGATCGGGATGATGATCGGCGTCGAGCTTTCGATCGACGGGGCTCCGGTCGTGGAGCGCTGCCTGGAGAAGCAGCTGCTGGTCAACTGCACCCAGGGGCGCGTGATCCGCCTCCTCCCCGCGATGAACATCGCCCCCGCCGACATCGACGACGGCTGCGAGCGACTCGCGGACGCGATCCTCGAGACGGCCTCCCGCGCCTGACACCGCCGCCATGCTGCGCCACATCATCGTTCCCGAAGACCTCACGGCCCACGAGATCGAGGCCGTGTTCGCCATCTCCAGGGATCTGGAGACCAGGTTCGAGGAGGGGCTGCGCGAGCCGCTGTTCCCCGGCCGCGTGCTGGGGATGGTCTTCGAGAAGCCGAGCCTGCGCACGCGCGCGAGCTTCGAGGCGGCGATGATCCACCTCGGCGGCGGCGCGATGTTCCTCGGGCAGGAGACCGGCTTCTCCACGTCGCGCGAGAGCGTGGCCGATTTCGGCCGCGTGCTCTCGGAGTACGTCGACGTGGTGGTGTGCCGGTCGAAGCGCCACGACACCATCGAGGCGCTGGCCGCGGCGTCGAGCGTGCCCGTGATCAACGGCCTCTCCGACGCCTGCCACCCCTGCCAGGCCCTCGCCGATCTCTACACGCTCCGCGAGCGGCTCGGCAGCCTCGGCGGCGAGACGCTGGCCTTCGTCGGCGACGGCAACAACGTCGCCCGGTCGTTGGCGGTGGTCTGCGGGCTCCTGGGGATGCGCTTCGTCCTGGCCGCGCCCGAGGGCTTCCAGTTCGACGACGACTTCCGCCGCCACCTCCGCTCGATCCTCCCGGGGGCGGCGATCGTGGAGACGACCGACCCGGCGGAGGCCGTCGAGGGGGCGGCCTGCGTCTACACCGACGTCTGGACGAGCATGGGCCAGGAGTCGGAGCGGGCCCGGCGGGAGGCGGCGCTGCGCCCCTATCAGGTCGACGCGGCGCTGCTGCGGCGGGCGCCGGACGCGGTCTTCATGCACTGCCTCCCCGCCCGGCGCGGCGAGGAGGTCACCGACGACGTCATGGACGGCCCGCAGAGTGTGGTGGTGGATCAGGCCGCCAACCGGATGCACGTCCAGAAGGGGCTGCTGGCCTGGATCCTCGGCCACCAGGCCTGACCGGCCGCATCCCGCGGAGGGCCGGGGCCGCGGGTTTCGTCGCCCGATTCAGCGGCCGCCGGCCGCCTTGTCCTTCTTCTCCGCCTCCGCCGCCTCGGCGACGTCGGGGGCGAGTTCCTCGTCGAGGACGATCGACGCGGAATTGATGCAGTAACGGATCCCCGTGGGGGGCGGGCCGTCGTCGAAGACGTGGCCGAGATGGGCCCCGCACTTCCGGCAGGTGACCTCGACGCGCCGCATGCCGAAGGTGAAGTCGGGGGTCTCGGCGACCTTGCCGTCGGCCTGCTTGTCGATCGGCGCCGAGAAGGCGGGCCAGCCGCACTCGCTGACGAACTTGTCCTTGGAGGTGAACAGCGGCTCGCCGCAGCAGACGCAGCGGTAGGTGCCCTTGGTCATCGTCCGCCAGTACTTGCCGGTGAAGGCGCGCTCCGTGCCCTTGAGCCGCGTGATCTGGAACTGCTCCACGGTGAGGCGCTTGCGCCATTCCTGGAGGGTGGTGGGCAGGGGGGTGCCTTCGGCGTCGGTCATGGGGGCATCCTCGTCCTGGGCGGGGGCGGAAGCGTCGGGCTCGGCGGGGGGGAAGAGCGGCTTGGCGGCGGCCGGCGGAGCCTTCGCGGCCGCGCCTCCCTTGCCCTTGCCGGTCGGTCCGTCGGCGGCGGCCAGCCAGGCGGCCGGAAGGGCGAGGGCGAGCGCCGCGGCGCCGGCCTGGAGGAGCGTGCGATGGGGGAGGAGCGGCATGGCGGTGGCCTCGCGGAGGCGTGGGGATGGGGCCGGCCCGATCAGCGGCCGGGGATGGTCTGCGGTTCGTAGGCGTGGTCGCGCTTGCGCACCACCTCGGCCTTGAGGATCGTGTCGGGCTTCACGGCGGGGATCGGCCGCCCCTCCTTGTTTTGGGTGCGCTGGATCCTGGCGAGGACCTCGTCCCCCTCGATCACCCGGCCGAAGACGGTGTGCTTGCCGTCGAGGTGCTCGGTGGGGCGGAAGGTGAGGAAGAACTGCGATCCGCCGGTGTCCTTGCCAGCGTGGGCCATCGAGAGGGAGCCGCGGAAGTGCTTCCTGGCTCCGGGGCGCTCGGTCTCGCAGGCGATGGAGTAGCCCGGGCCGCCGTTGCCGCGGCCGGTGGGGTCGCCCCCCTGGGCCATGAATTCGGGGATCACCCGGTGGAAGGGCGTGCCGTCGTAGAAGCCCTTCTCCACGAGGCTGATGAAATTGGCGACGGTGTTGGGGGCCTCGTTCTCGAACAGCTCGACGAGCAGGTCGCCGCTGGACGTCGCGATGCGCACGCGGGGCAGGTCGTCGGCGGCCTCCTCCTTGGCGCGGTATTCCATCTCCTCGGCCACCTTCTTCCGCTCCTCGGCGAGGGCCTCCACGAGGTTGGCCAGCTGCTCCTGCTTGTCGGGGGAGCCGCCGATGGCGGCCAGCTTGCCGAGGTAGGCGTCGGCATCCTCGACCCGGGAGAGGATGATCGCCGCGGTGGCGCCCATCATGTAGATGTCGACCGTCTCGCCGCTGATCGCCCCGGAGCGCTCGAGGAGATCCACCAGCTCCATGGCGCGGCCGGGATCGTCCGACTCGATCGCCGAGGCGACGATCGCCATGCAGGTCCGCACCGCCTCCTTGTAGATCGGCATCGAGGGGGCGTAGTCGTCCTCGTCCTTGCGCGGCATGCCGCCGCGCGCGATGACGATGGCCGCGTTCTCGAGGGTGGTGCTGGCCTCCATGGCCACGGCCTTGGCCGCCGTGAACTTCCCCTCGAGCCCGGCGCGGTCGGCATCCTTCTTCTGGTATTCGGTCTGGAAGGCCATCATGTCGCCGACGGCCTTCTTGAGCTCCACCTCCGCCGTGGCGAAGGCCTCCCGCGCGGCGACGACCTCGGCCTTCGTGGGGGGGGCCGTGTCGGCCGCCTCCTGGCCGTGGGCCGGCGGCGCTCCGGCCGCCCCGAGGACGAGCGACGCGGCGAGCAGGGCCGGGGCCATCCCGCTGCGGGCCCCTGCGGGGCGGCGCGGGCGACGGGGGAGGGGGCTCTTCATCGGCGGTCTCCGGGGAAGCGGCTCGCGGGCCGGTGCGTGCCCGTCCCCTGGTACCATACCAATAGCCGTCGACGCCCCGCCATCGTGGGCGGGCCGCGGCATCACGTTTCCGCCCCGAGCGGCGTCCCATGCCCCCTCCCCGCCGTCCGGCACGCGATGGTGACCGGTCCGGGCGGGACGGCGACGATCCCGCCAGCCCGCCGCGGATCATCGGCGGGAGCCTGCGGGGCCGACGCCTCCCCTACCAGCCCGATCCGCGCACACGCCCCATGAAGGACCGCGTGCGCGAGGTGCTCTTCAACCTCCTCGGGACGGACGTGGTGGGGGCGGTGGCCGTCGATCCCTTCGGCGGCACCGGGGCGCTGGGGTTCGAGGCCCTGAGTCGGGGGGCGGCGGCGGCCTTCTTCGGCGAGCGGCACTTCCCCACCGCCGACGCCCTGCGCCGCTCGGCGGTCGAATTGGGCCTCGGGGAGCGGGTCACGGTCCGCCCCGGCGACGCGCTGCTCTGGGCCCGGAAGATGCCCGAGATCCCGCGCGGGGGGCCCTGGATCGTCTTCTTTTCCCCCCCGTGGGACCTGTTCACGAGCCGCTCCGCCGACCTGCTGGCCCTCCTGGCGGCGCTGCTCGCCGCGGCCCCGCCGGGGAGCCTGGCCGTGGTGGAGGCCGACGACGCCTTCGATCCGGCGGCGCTCCCGGAGGCGTCGGCCTGGCAGCGGCGGGAGGTGCCGCCGGCGGTGCTCTTCCTGCGCAGCCTGTCCCCGGCGGCATGACCCGTCGATTCCGGCGGCGGGCGCGGCCGCGGCGCGGTTCGCCCCCCTCCGGGCGTCTGGTATGGTTCAGGGGGCGGCGGGCGGCGGGCCCGCCCGGGCCTGCACCCGCATCTGCAGGAGCGCCGAGGGGGACCGACACGCGCGTATGGACGTCATCAACCGGGACGACACCGTCCCCTTCACCACCACCGACGGCTCGACGATCCGGGAGTTGCTCGCGCCCCGCAATTCCGCGATCCGCAAGCAGAGCCTGGCGGAGGCGCGGCTCGCCCCCGGCACGGCCACCACGCCTCACCATCACGCCGTCACCGAGGAGATCTACTACATCCTCTCCGGCACGGCGCTGATGACGCTCGCCGGGGAATCGCGCCCGGTCGGCCCCGGTGACGCCATCGCCATCCCCCCCGGTACGCGCCACACGATCCGCAACACCGGCCCCGAGGAGCTCGTGTTCCTCTGCACCTGCGCGCCGAGCTACGAGCACGCCGACACCTTCCTCGAGTCCTGAGAAGTCCTGCCCCCGGCGGCGCCGCCGCCTTCCCCCGAGCCCCGCGGACGCCGCGACACCACGCCATGCCCCCCCCCGACGCCTTCTCCAGCCTCCTCGTCTCCGAGGGGATCATCAGCGCCGAGCAGCTCGCCGAGGTGACGCGCATCGCCGACACCTCCGGCAAGAAGCTCCACGACGAGGTGGTGCGGCTGGGCTACGCGCCGGGGGAGAAGGTGATGCGCGCCCTGGCCAAGGCGCACCGCCTCAAGTTCGTCGATCTTTCCGGGCTGACCGTCGAGCAGGACGTGATCGACCTCCTGCCCGAGAGCGTGGCGCGCGAGAACACGATCTTCCCGGTGGCCCGCGAGGGCACGACGCTGCGGGTCGTGGGCTGCGATCCCACCGACATCGACACCCAGGACAAGCTCCGCTTCATCCTCAACCGCGACGTGCAGATGGCGCTGGCGGCGCGCGAGCAGATCATCGAGGCGATCAACCGCCATTACGGCGCCAGCGACGGCGAATCGGCCGACTCCATGCTCCAGGAGTTCACCGACACGGCCATCGACTTCACCGAGACCGCCGTCGAGCAGGCCGCCGGCGCCCAGCAGGAGGACAACGCCGACGCCCCGGTGGTGAAGCTGGTGAACCTGATCATCACCGAGGCGGTGCAGCTCCGCGCCAGCGACATCCACATCGAGCCCTTCGAGGACCGCGTCCGCATCCGCTACCGGATCGACGGCCGCCTCGTGGAGCGCGACAACCCCCCGCGCCGTCTCCTCGGGGCGATCCTCTCGCGCATCAAGATCCTCTCCAAGCTCGACATCGCCGAGCGCCGCCGCCCCCAGGACGGCCGCATCAAGCTCACCGCCGACGGCAAGGACTACGACCTGCGCGTCAGCGTCCTGCCCACCAACCACGGCCAATCGGTGGTGATGCGGATCCTCGACAAGGACAACATCCGCGTCGGCATCCGCCAGCTCGGCCTCTCCGAGGGGGATTTCCGCAACTTCAAGAACCTCATCCGCCGCCCCAACGGCATCATCCTCGTCACCGGGCCGACGGGCTCCGGCAAGACGACCACGCTCTACGCGGCCCTCAACGAGCTCAACCGCCCCGACACCAAGATCATCACCGCCGAGGATCCGGTGGAGTACTACCTGGCGGGGATCAACCAGGTGGAGGTGCGCCACAACATCGGCCTCGATTTCGCGCGCGTCATCCGCTCCATGCTCCGCCAGGCCCCCAACGTGATCCTGGTGGGCGAGATGCGCGACACCGAGACCGCCCAGATGGGCATCCAGGCCTCGCTGACGGGCCACCTCGTGTTCAGCACGCTCCACACCAACGACGCCCCCAGCGCCATCACGCGCATGATCGACATGGGCGTGCCGGCCTACCTCGTGGCCTCGTCGATCATCGCCGTCCTCGCGCAGCGGCTGGTGCGCGTGAATTGCGTGAAGTGCAAGCAGCCCTTCCAGCCGCTCGACACCCAGATCGAGACCGCCGGCGTCACCGAGGAGATGCTCAAGGGTGCCACCTTCATGAAGGGGCGCGGCTGTGCCAACTGCCAGAAGAGCGGCCACAAGGGGCGCCTGGGCATCTTCGAGCTGATGGTGATGAGCGGACGGATCCGCGAGCTGGCCTTCCAGGGGGCCCCCACGCAGGACATCCGCCGGGCCGCCCGGGCGGCCGGGATGCGGCTGATGTTCGAGGATGGCGTCCAGAAGGTGCTCCGCGGGATCACCACCTTCGACGAGGTGTTCCGCGTCGCCAAGCAGCTCGAGGAGTGAGCCGGCCGCGGGCCGCCGCCCTGGCCCCTCGGTCGGCCCCCGGGGCCCGGACAGGGCCGCCCCGGGAGCCGGGCTCCCGCGCTTCCTCCCGTCGCGGATGGCGTGCGGGCGGCGGATCGATCCGTCCGCCGGACTGCCGGCCGGTGCCGCGCCGGAAAAACTGGCGCCGACGGGACTTTCCGACCGATCGAGCGCATAATGGGAATGCCGGGCCGGCGGGGATCAGGGGACCCAGTCGGCCACCGATCGGGTTGGCTCCCATGACGGTCTTCATGGGCTCCGTCGTTCGCCGTCCCGGGGGATCGCGACGTGGTCGGAAACCGCCGGTTTCCGGCCGTCGGGCCCCGCGCGCCTGCGCGGGCCGTCCCGGAACTTCGCGCGGCCCGATCCTTGGGGCAGAATCGTCTGCTGGACGGTCGTCGGTGTCCGGGCTGCCGGGCTCCGGAGGGCGTTCCATCGTCGCGCGGGGGATCGTGTCCGCGGCCCGGGGCCGTGGCGCGGGCTTTTCGCGCCGAGCCTTCCTCCGAACCGCTGCCGCCCCCGTCCCGTCTCCGTACCAGGTGTCCCACCCATGAGCACGGCCGCCCCCTCCCCTCTCGCCGCCGCCATCGACAAGCTGCTCAAGGTGGCCAGTGAAAACGGCGCCACGGAGCTGCGTCTCTCCGGCGGCCGCGAGCCGATGCTGCGGATCAACGACGCCCTCCGTCCCCTGAAGACGCAGGCGGTGACCGCCGAGCAGGTGTCGGGGATGGCCGCGGCGATCCTCCCCCCCGGGGGCGACCCGAAGAAGTTCGTCTTCCAGTCGGCGCTGGGGCGCTACCAGGGGAGTTTCGTCGACATCCAGGGGACGAAGGTCCTGGTCCTCCAGCCGGCGGGCGACGCCGAGCCGGCCGGCGGCGGCACGATCGAGCTCGACGTCACCGACGACAAGACCCAGGCCCAGGCGACGGCGGCGGTCGCCAAGGCCGACGACACCACCGCCTACGCCATGCCCAAGGTGGCGGTGGGCAACATCCAGATCGACAAGCTCCTCACCGCCGCGGTGAAGAACGGCGTCAGCGACATCCACATCACCGTCGGGCTGCCGCCGGTGTTCCGCATCGACGGCGGGATGCGGCCGCAGAACACGAAGGTGCTCACCGGCGACGACACCAACGGCCTCATGAAGGCCATCACGCCGGAGCGCTGCCAGGCCGAGCTGGCGGAGAAGGGGGGCTGCGACTTCGGCTTCGCCTTCGGCGACATGGCCCGCTTCCGCGTCAGCGTCTTCAAGCAGCGTGGCACGATCGCCATGGTGCTG
Source organism: uncultured Planctomycetaceae bacterium (assembly GCA_903885855.1). GTDB lineage: Bacteria > Planctomycetota > Planctomycetia > Pirellulales > UBA1268 > QWOP01. Next base: position 390 of record CAISKG010000438.1, on the reverse strand, counting down.
CGGCAGATCCCCAACCGCATGCTGACGCCGGAGCAGCTCGGCGTGCCCGACGTCTGCAAGAAGCTGGCCTGCCGGCCGCGTGGGCTGTTCCTCGTCACCGGCCCGACGGGCTCCGGCAAGTCGACCACGCTCGCCAGCCTCATCAACTACATCAACGAGAACCACGACCACCACATCATCACGATCGAGGATCCGATCGAGTTTTATCACACGTCGAAGAAGTCGACGGTGAACCAGCGCGAGGTCGGCTCCGACGTCACCACCTACTCCGAGGCGCAGAAGCGGGCCCTGCGGCAGGATCCCGACGTGATCCTCGTGGGCGAGCTCCGCGACCTCGAGACGATGGAGGCGGCGATCACCGCGGCCGAGACCGGCCACGTGGTCTTCGGC
>CAISKG010000437.1 GCA_903885855.1 uncultured Planctomycetaceae bacterium | reverse complement strand
TCCTGGGGATGGGCGCCTACGGGCTCGACCTGGGCACTTTCAGCCCCTTCCTCTACGCCTTCCGGGAGCGCGAGAAGATCCTCGACCTCTTCGAGGAGGTGTGCGGGGCGCGGCTCACCTACAGCTACATCACCGTGGGCGGCGCCACCGCCGACCTGCCGCCGGGCTGGCTGCAGCGCTGCGAGGCCTTCCTCGACCAGCTCGAGCCCGTCATCAAGGATTACCACGCCCTCCTCACGACCAACGCCATCTTCGTGAAGCGCACCGCGGCGATCGGCGTGCTGTCGCGCGAGGCGGCCATCGACTACGGCTGCAGCGGCCCGGTGCTGCGCGGCAGCGGTGTCGATCAGGACCTGCGCCGCGACGGCGAGGCGATCTACACCTCGATGTACGACGGCTACGCCTTCGAGGTGGCCGTGCAGAAGGACGGCCGCTACCCGCGCGACCACACCTACCCGGCCGTGCCCCCCGAGGCGGTGCTCGGCGACTGCTGGCACCGGTTCTTCGTGCGGATGCTCGAGGTCGTGCAGTCGATGGATCTGGTGCGGCAGGCCATCGACCGCTACTCCGCCTGCCGCGAGCCCCTCGGCGAGCCGCTCAAGCTCGCCGAAAAGCTCCCCGTCGGCGACGCCTACCTGGAGACCGAGGCTCCCAAGGGGCAGATGGGCTTCTACGTGGTCGGCAACGGGACCTCGATCCCGTGGCGCGTGCGGGCGCGGTCGAGCTCGTTCTCGAATCTCTCGGTCGTGCCGGATCTGTGTCGCGGCTGCCTCATCGCCGACGTGCCGGCGATCGTCGGCAGCCTGGACATCGTCATGGGGGAGATCGACCGCTGAGCGGCCGGCGGTCGAGCGGGCCTGCCCGGCCGGGCGCGGCGGGAGGCGGATTGCCGGCGGCCACTTGTGGATCGGGGCGGGGGAGGTCAAACTTCGTGCGATTTTTCACGATGTGGATTTCGGGCGGGGAAAACCCCGTTCCCTCGTCTCCTCGTCCCGTCACGGGGATCGTCGCGCATGGTTGAACTGCTGCTCGGGTTCGGGCTCCCAGGCTGGCTGGCGTGGACGGTCGCGGCGCTGGTGTCGGCGGCCCTGATCCTCAACGTCATCGCCGTCGGGGCGCTGGTGTTCATCTGGGCGGAACGGAAGGTGGCGGCCCGCATCCAGGACCGCCTCGGCCCCACCCGCACCGGGGGCAAGTTCGGCTGGCTGCAGTCCCTGGCCGACGGCATCAAGCTCCTGGCCAAGGAGGACCTGATGCCCGACGGGGCCGACGGTTTGCTGTTCAAGATCGCCCCCTACGTCAGTTTCTGCGCGTCGTTCTGCGCCTTCATCGCGCTCCCCTTCGCCTTCGACGTCGTCGCCCAGCGGCTCAACGTCGGGGTGTTCTTCGTGGTCGCGGTCCTGGGGCTCGAGGTGTTCGGCGTGATCCTCGCCGGCTACGCGTCGGCGTCGAAATGGTCGCTCTTCGGGGCGATGCGCGAGGCGGCGCAGGTGGTGAGCTACGAGGTGCCGCTGGGGATGTGCGTCGTGGTGCCCGTGATGCTCGCCGGCACCATGGATCTGGTGACGATCGGCGAGAAGCAGGCCGGCTGGTTCACCAACTGGTACCTGTTCCACGACCCGTTCACCTTCGTGATCTTCTGGGTGTACGTCACCTGCGCGGTGGCGAGCGTGAACCGTGCGCCGTTCGACCTCGCCGAGGCCGAGAGCGAGCTGGTGGCCGGCTTCCACACCGAATACTCCGGCCTGCGCTGGAGCTTCTTCTTCATGGCCGAGTACGGCTCGATGTTCCTCGTCAGCGGCCTCGCCGCGGTGCTCTTCCTCGGCGGCTGGAACGGCCCGGTGCCGCTGGCGGAACTCCTCGGATGGAGCGGGCGCGGCGGCGACACCTCCGCCTTCCTGGTCTACCTGGTGCGTCTCCTCGGCCTGGTGAACCTCGTCGGCAAGGCCACGATCGGCGTGCTGTTCATGATGTGGATCCGCTGGACGCTCCCGCGGCTGCGGATCGACCAGGTGATGACGACCTGCCTCAAGTACTGCACCCCGATCGCGGCCGCGATGTTCGCGGGGGCGATGGTGTGGCAACTCCTCCTCCCGGGCGGCCTGCTGCCCGGCTGGGGCCGGCCCGCGGGCGAGATCCGCGAAGGCTGGTTGGAAGGGCCCGGCGGAAGCCCCGTCCGGGTCGCGGATCGCGACTGACGCACACGCGTGGTGTTCGACATGGAATCCCTCCTCGCCCCATCGTTCGTCTCCGGCCTCGCCGCGCTCGCCGCGGGGGGGGCGGTCTGCCCGCCGGGGCTGCTGCTGCCGACGGCGGCGGTCAATTTCCACTCGCTGCTGTTCTTCCTCTTCGCGGCGCTGGCCTGCGGTTTCGCGCTGGGCGTCGTGATCTCCGACAACGTCGTGCGCATGGCGCTGTATCTGGTGTTCTCGCTGGCCGCCACGGCGGGGCTGTTCTTCCTGTCGGGGGCCGAATTCGTCGGGGCGATGCAGCTGATGATCTACGTGGGGGGCACGCTGGTGCTCCTGGTGTTCGGCGTGATGCTCACCGCCCAGGCGCCATTCATCGAGATCCGTGCCTCGGCGTCCGACCGCACGCTGGCGGCCGTGGCCGGCGCGTCGCTCCTGGGCCTCCTCCTCACCGCCGCCCTGTCGGTCGACGCCTGGAACGCCCCGGGCGCCGGGGTGATCCCCGATCCCAGCGCCACGCCGCTGGGCATGGCGATGGTGGGCCTGCGGGTCGACGATCCGCCGGCCAACGCGCCCGTGGCCGGGCGGGCCGGATACCTGCTCCCCTTCGAGATCGTCTCGGTGCATCTGCTGGTGGTGCTCGTGGGCGCGGCGTACCTCGCCCGGGCGAAGCGCCGGCGCACGCCGCGGCCGATCGAGGCCCTGGCCTCGGCGGTGGCTCCGGCCTCCCCCCCGGCCGCCGCCGCACGCTCCGGATCGTCCTCGGCCCTCGTCGGAGGCACACGGTGAACGGCCTGCCCTGCACCGCCGCGATCCTGCCGCTCCTCGCGGCCAATCCCCTCACCGAGCCGGTGGGGGTGATCCACTACCTCGTCGTCGGGGCGGTGCTGTTCACCGCCGGCATCGCCTGCATGATGCTCAAGCGCAACGCCCTCGGCGTGCTGATGGGCATCGAACTGGTGCTCAACGGGGCGAATCTGAATTTCGTCGCCTTCGCCTCCCCCTACCTGCAGGCCGAGGGGGGGATGTCGCTGGGGCTCGACGGGCAGATGATCGCGCTGTTCGTGATCCTGCTGGCGGCGGCCGAGGCGGCCGTGGCCCTGGCCATCACGCTCAACTTCTACAACAACCACGCCACCGTCGACGTCGACCGGGCGGACGACCTCAAGGGCTGAGCCCCGGACCGGACCGCGCATGGACATCGACACGCTGCTGCCGACCCTTCTGGGACTCGCCTGGCTCCTGCCGCTGGCGTCGTTCGTCGTCATCCTCTTCGCCGGCCCGCGTCTCGGGCACCACGGCAAGGGGGCGGCGACGGTCGCCACGGCGGCGATCGTCGGGGCGCTGGCCCTGTCGTTGGTGGCCTTCGTCACGTGGCTGGCGAACCACCCGGTGGGCCCCGCCGGTCATGCCGAGGGGGCGGGCGCCGCCCACGCCTCGGCCGATGGCGGAGGGGAGCACGCCGGCGACCATGCGGACGACCACGCCGCCGCCGCGCACGGGCACCAGGCCGGGCCGCACTACAGCGGCGACTGGTACACGCTCTACGAGGGGGGCAGGCTGCGGCTCTCGATCGGCTGGTACATCGATTCCCTCACCGTGCTGATGTTCGTGATGATCACGTTCATCGCCACCTGCATCCACGTCTACGCCTCCGGCTACATGCACGACGAGCTCCACGACGTCACCGACCACGAGGTGCACGTCGCGGGGGGCGGCCATCTGCACCGTCCCGGCAGGTTCCACCGTTTCTTCCAGGCGCTGTCGCTGTTCTGCTTCTCGATGCTCGGGATCGTGATCGCGGGCAATCTGGCGATGGTGTTCATCTTCTGGGAGCTGGTGGGGATCTGCTCCTGGTTCCTGATCGGCTTCTACTACGAGCGGAAGAGCGCCTCCAACGCCGCCAACAAGGCATTCATCGTCAACCGGATCGGCGATTTCGGGATGCTGATCGGGCTGATGGCGCTGTGGGGGGCGCTGGGGACGCTCGACTTCGGCGACTCCACGGCCCCCGATGGCCGGCTCCGGCAGGGGCTCTTTTCGCAGGTTCGGCCGGAGGTCACCGACCACGCGCTGTGGGTTCCCGACGGGATGGTCAAGGCGGCCGCCGCCGACAACGTCGGCCGGACCGTCCTCGAGCACGCCGCCGATCCCCGGGCCGGGGTGGAGGCGATCGAGTCGAAGGTGGACGGCTGGCGGGAGATCGGCTTCGGGCGCTGGCTGCTGTTCATCGCCGGCCTGGGGATCTTCTGCGGGTGCGTCGGCAAAAGCGCGCAGTTCCCGCTGTTCGTCTGGCTCCCCGACGCCATGGAGGGGCCCACGCCCGTCTCGGCGCTGGTCCATTCGGCGACGATGGTGGCGGCGGGCGTGTACCTCGTGGGGCGCTTCTACCCCGTCCTCACCCCCGAAGCGCTCCTGGTCATCGCCTACGTGGGCGCGATCACGCTGTTCATCGCGGCGACGATCGCGCTGGTCGCCAACGACATCAAACGCGTGCTGGCGTATTCGACGGTCAGCCAGCTCGGCTACATGATGCTCGCGCTGGGGGTGGGCGGCTGGGTGGCGGGGCTGTTCCACCTCGTGACGCACGCCTTCTTCAAGAGCCTTCTCTTCCTCTGCTCCGGTTCGGTGATCCACGCCTGCCACACCAACGACATGCGGAAGATGGGCGGGCTGCTCCGCGTCATGCCCTGGACGGGCTGGACGATGCTCGTCGGCTGCCTGGCGATCATCGGCGCGGGGGTGCCGTTCCTCGACATCGGCTTGAGCGGCTACTACTCCAAGGATTCGATCCTCGCCCAGGCGCTGGTCTTCGCCCGTGCCAATCCCGGCCACGCGATCCTGTTTTGGGCCGTGGCCGGCGGGGCGGCGCTCACCGCCTTCTACATGTTCCGCCTCTGGTTCATGACCTTCCTGGGGCAGCCGCGCGACCACCACGTCCACGAGCACGCGCACGAATCGCCCCCGGTCATGACCTACCCGCTGGTGGCGCTGGCGATCCTGGCCGTGGTGGCCGGCTGGACGATCGGCGGTTTCGGCGTGGCGAACATGATCGAGCAGGCCCGCCCGGTGGGCACGGGGCTGGGCGAGGCGGGCCGGTATCTGTTCGGCGGGGTGACGATCCCCGCGGAGCACGACAGCCACGCCCACGACGTCCACGTCACGGCATCGCTGGTCGCCTTCGCCACCGCCGCCTCCGGCGTCCTGCTGGCGGCCGCGATGTACGTCTGGCGCGTGCTCTCGCCCGCGGCGGTGGCCTCGGTCCTCGCGCCGCTCTACGGCTTCCTCGCCAACCGGTGGTACTTCGACGAGCTCTACCGCTTCCTGTTCGTCAAGCCGGTCCTGGCGGTCGCCGCGCTGGCCAGCGCCATCGACAAGGGGCTCATCGACCGCATCATCGACGGCCTCGCCTGGGGAGCGAAGCAGGTCGCCGGCCTGGACGCCTGGATCGACCGCAACGTCATCGATTCGCTGGTGGACGGCACCGCCAACGCCACCTGGAACGCCGGGCTGGAGCTGAAGCGCCTGCAGACGGGCCGGCTCCGGCAGTACGTGATGTTCATCGCACTGGGCACCGTGGCCCTGTTCATCCTCGCCAGCATGCTCTTCCGTTCGTCGCTGGCCGGGTGATCGCCCCGGCAGCCGCACCCGACCGTCCCCGCATCCGGATCCACCGCCCCATGGCACCCGCCGCCGCAAGCCTCTCGCAGCCCGGTTTCTGGCCGCTCACGCTCGTCCTCTTCATCCCGGCCCTGGTCGCGGCGGTGCTCGCGCTGCCGATCCTGCCGCGCGTCCGCGACGAGTCGATCCGGTGGATCGGCCTGGCGACCACGGCGGTGGTGTTCCTGCTGTCGCTGTGGATGGCGGTGCCGTGGCTGTTCGGCGGCCCGGGCCCCGGGCAGTTCACGCCGGGCGCCGCGGGGATGCAGAACGTCGTCAAGGCGCCCTGGATCCCCTCCTTCAACATCGAATACCTGCTGGGCGTGGACGGGATCAGCATGCCGCTGGTGCTGCTGACCACGTTCCTCTCGATGCTCGCCGCCGCCGCGAGCTGGCCGATCGAGAAGCACGTCCGGGCCTACTGGATCCTCTTCCTCCTCCTCGTGACCGGGATGATCGGGGTCTTCGTTTCCCTCGACTTCTTCCTCTTCTACGTCTTCTGGGAGGTGATGCTCCTCCCGATGTACTTCCTGATCGGCGTCTGGGGCGGGCCGCGGCGCGAGTACGCCGCGATCAAGTTCTTCCTCTACACGCTGCTCGGCAGCGTGCTGATGCTCCTGGCGATCCTGATGCTCTATTTCGCGAGCGACGTCCGCGCGCTGTCCGACGACCAACTCCTCGCCGCGCACGTCGTCAGCCCGGCGCTCGAGGGTGCAGAGCGGGCCGCCGCCCTCACCGCGATCCACTCCCACGCCACGCCGATCCACACCTTCAACATCCTGGCGCTGGCGGAGATCGGCCAGTCGCCGGGGTCGCCGTTCGCGTCGACGAGTTTCTGGGGAATGACGCTCGAGACGTGGGCCTTCCTGCTCCTCCTGATCGGGTTCGTCATCAAGGTGCCGGTGGTGCCGGTGCACACCTGGCTCCCCGACGCGCACGTCGAGGCCCCCACCCCCATCTCCATGATCCTCGCCGGGGTGCTGCTGAAGCTCGGCGGCTACGGCATCCTCCGCATCTGCTACCCCATCTGCCCCGGGGCGGGGCTGTCGCTGGCCTGGCTGGTGTGCGGCCTCGGGGTGGTGTCGATGGTGTACGGGGCGTTCGCGGCGCTGGCCCAGAAGGACTTCAAGCGCATGGTGGCCTACAGCTCGGTGAGCCACATGGGCTACGTGATGCTGGGCCTGGGCGTGTGGAGCGCGGTGGCCGGGCAGCAGTACCAGTGGGAGTCGTGGGCCCAGGGGGTGAACGGGGCTATGTTCCAGATGCTCGCCCACGGCATCAGCTCGGCCGGGATGTTCTTCATGGTCGGCGTCCTCTACGACCGCGTGCACCACCGCAACCTCGAGGAGTTCGGGGGCATCTTCAACCGCATGCCGCTCTACGCGTCGCTGGCCGTGGCGATCTTCTTCGCGGGCCTCGGCCTGCCGGGCCTGTGCGGATTCATCGGCGAGGTGCTGGTGACGCTCTCGAGCTGGAACTACAGCGGCGTGCTCGCCGTCTGCTCGGCGTTCACGGTGATTCTCACCGCCGCCTACATCCTCTGGGCGATCCAGAGGGTGTATCTGGGGGCCGAGTACAAGGGGCCGCACGGAGACCACCTCACCCCCCTCTCGCGCCGCGAGCTGGCCATCGCGGCGCCGCTGGTCGTATTCGCGGTCCTCTTCGGGGTGCTGCCGCAATTGATCTTCAACTACGTGACGCCGACGGTGAATCGCCAGGTCGAGGATCTGGCCTCCTGGACGCGCGACGTCCATGACGGGGGGGGCACGGTGGTGGCTTCGGCGCCGGCCCCGGCGCCCGCGCTGGGCGACACGACGATCGCGGGGGGCAGCCGGTGAATCCCGACAACAATCTCGGCATCCTCCTCGACGCCACGCTCCGCGACACGCTGGGCGTGTCGCTGCCGCATTTCCGCCCCGAGTTGTGCCTGGCGGCGACGGTCGTGCTGCTGCTGGTGTGCCGGATGCTGCCGCTGCTGCGCCTCCTGGACGCCGGCTGGGTCGCCCTCGGTGGCGTGGCCGTCGCGGCCTGGTTCTCCTGGGCCGACTGCCTCCGCCTCTCGCAGTCGGCCTGGGTGGGCGGCGGCGGTGACATGCTGCCGGGGAGGATCGAGCTCTTCGGTGGGCTGCTGGCCTTCGATTCGCTCTCGGCCTACGTCCGCCTGCTGCTGGTGGGCTTCCTGATCCTGTTCATCCTCCTCACCAAGGTGTCGGGGATCCCGGATCGCGAGGACGGCGCCGACTTCTACGCCCTCGTGCTCGGGTCCACGTTGGGCATGTGCCTGATGGCGTCGGCCAACCACGTGCTCACGGTCTTCATGGCCGTGGAGATGGCGAGCGTGCCGTCGTACGCGCTGGCGGGCCTGCTCAAGGGGCGCAAGGCGAGCTCCGAGGCGGCGCTCAAGTACGCCGTGTACGGCGCCGGCGCCGCGGGGATCATGCTCTACGGCCTCAGCCTCCTCGCCGGCGTGCTCGGCTCGTGCCATCTGCCGACGATGGCCCGCCAGCTGGCGGCGCTCGAGGCGGGAATGCTCCCCGGGGGCACGGCGCTGGCGCTGGCGATCGGCGGCTTGATGGTGGCGGCCGGGCTGGCCTTCAAGCTCTCCGCCGTGCCGTTCCACTTCTGGTGCCCCGACGTGTTCGCGGGGGCGGCCGCCGAGATCGGGGCCTTCCTGTCGGTGGCCAGCAAGGCCGCCGCGGTGGCACTGCTGATCCGCGTGGCATTCGGGCTCGGCGTGCCCGGTTTGGGGCCGGCGCACGCCCTGGAGATGGTGGCGCTGGGGGAGACCAGGCACTACATCGCGGGGCTCGTGGCGCTCCTGGCCGCGCTCACCTGCACCCTGGGCAACCTGGCGGCCTACGGCCAGACGAACATGAAACGTCTTCTGGCCTATTCCACCATCGCCCACGCCGGCTACCTGATGATGGGGGTGGCGGCGGCCGTGGCGCTGGCCGGCCGTGACCCCCAGGCCGCGCGGTCGGCGATCAGCGCCGTCTGCTTCTACCTCGGAACCTACGTGTTCATGAATCTGGCCGCGTTCGCGATCGTGGCCCTGCTGCGCAACTCCCTCCGCAGCGAGGAGATCGCCTCCTACGCCGGCCTCATCCGCACCAATCCGGGGCTCGTCGTGGCCACCGGCATCGTGCTGGTGAGCCTCATCGGCCTGCCGCCGCTGGCCGGGTTCATCTCCAAGTTCCTCGTCTTCTCGTCGATCGTGCAGGCCGTCACGCTCTCGGCGGAGCGGCCGATGATGCTGGTGCTGCTGGTCGTCGGCGGCCTCAACACCGTGATCAGCCTCTTCTACTACCTGCGGGTCCTGAAGGTGATGACGTTCGATCCCCCTCCGGCGGAGCGGACCGCGGAGGCGTTCCCGCTGGTGTCCATCCCCGGGGCCCTCGTCACGGCGCTGGTCGTGCCGGTGGTGTCGCTGGGGATCTTTTGGTCGGGCCTCTACACCTTCGCCCGATTCGCCGGTGCCTTCGCCTCCTGATCCCCGCCCGAGCCCCCGGTCCGTCGCATGAAGAAGTCGCCGCTGGTGTCGCTCGTCGAACTGCTCGGCTCCTCGCTGCACGCCTACCTGGCGGCGGCGCGGGTGTGGACCTTCCCCGGGCAGGAGGCGATCAAGCTGGCGCTGGTCGATCTGGCCGACGACGAGCGGAGCATCCGCGACCGCGCCGGCCTGCTCCTCGAGGAGCGCGGCGAACTCGTGCCGCGGGCGGCGTTCCCGATCTCGTTCACGGGACTGCACGACGTCGATCTGGCGTCGCTGCTGCCGAGACTGCTCGACGGCCTCCGGCGCCAGGTGGATGCCTGCGACCGCCTCCTCGAGGCGGGCGGCGACGCGGAGGTGCTCGATCTCGTCCGCCAGGCACGCGAGGCCGCCCTGCAGCACGGCGACGTGCTGGAGACGGTGGGCCGCAGCACGCCGCCGCCGGCGGCTCCCGCCGCTCCCCCCGCGGCAGCCGGTTAGTCCCCGTCGCGGCCGTGGCCGGCATGGAACTCTTCGACAGCCATTGCCATCTCGACCCGATGCGGTTCCACGGCGAGCTGCCCGAGGTCCTGGCCCGAGCGCGGTCGGCGGGGGTGGCCGGCATGGCGGTGATCGGCACCCGGGCGGTCGACAGCGAGGCCGCGGCGGAGCTGGCGTCGCGCGAGCGGGGCGTCGTCGCCGCCGCCGGCATCCATCCCAACGACGTCGCCGAGGCCTCGGCCGACGAGTGGGACCGGATCGTGGCCCTGGCCGGGGCCGGGCGGGTGGCGGCCGTCGGCGAGACGGGCCTCGATTGGTACCGCGACCACGCCCCGCGCGAGGTGCAACGGGAGTGGTTCGACCGTCACCTCCGGCTCGCGCAGCGCCTCGGCCTGCCCGTCGTGGTCCACACGCGCGACAGCATCTCGGACGTGCTCGCCATGATCCGCGAGGCCGTGGGGCGGGGGGCGCTCGAGGCCATCCTCCACGCCTTCACCGGATCGGCCGCCGAGGCCGCCGAGGCGGTGGATCTGGGCTGCCATCTGGGCTTCGCGGGGATGGTCACCTTCCGCTCCTCCGCCGGGCTCCGCGAGGTCGCCCGGACGGTCCCTCTCGACCGCCTCCTGGTGGAGACCGACAGCCCGTTCCTCTCGCCGGAGCCGATGCGCGGCAAGCGCAACGAGCCGGCCAACGTCGTCCACACCGCCTGCTGCCTCGCCCTGGCCCGCGGCGAGGCGCCGGAGGCGCTCGCCGCCGCCACCACGGCCAATGCCCGGCGCCTGTTCCGCTGCCGTCCCTGATCGCCCCTTCCCGCACGAGGGTTCCCGCCATGGTCCGCACCCCGAGCACGATGCTGCCCCTGGGCACGCCGGCACCCGATTTCACGCTGCTTAACGTCGATGGCCGGACGCTCGGCCTCGACGACGTCGCCGGCCGGCAGGCGACGGTGGTGATGTTCATCTGCAACCACTGCCCGTACGTCAAGCACGTCGCCGAGGGCCTGGCGGCGCTGGGGCGCGACTACCTGCCGCGGGGCGTGGGGATCGTGGCGATCAACGCCAACGACGCCTCGAGCCACCCGGCCGACTCGCCGGAGCAGATGGTCCACGAGGCGGAGTCGCGGGGGTATCCGTTTCCCTACCTCTACGACGAGACGCAGGACACGGCCCGCGCCTACCACGCCGCCTGCACGCCCGACTTCTTCCTCTTCGACGCCGATCGCCGCCTCGTCTACCGCGGCCAGCTCGACGGCAGCCGTCCGGGCAACGACGTGCCGGTGACCGGTGCCGACCTGCGTGCGGCGCTCGACGCCCTGCTCGCCGGCGGTGCGCCCGCGGCGGAGCAGCGGCCGAGCCTGGGCTGCAACATCAAGTGGAGGCCCGGCAACGAACCCGCCTACTTCCCCCCGGCGGGCTGAGCACGGCCCGGAGCGATCCGCCGCCGGATGCGGCGGTCCGTCACCGGGACGACCGGGGCGGTTTCACGGGTGATCGGCGTGGAGGAGGGCAGGGACGCCTCGATCCGCGGATCACGGGCGGCGCGCGGCTCGCCGGCTTCTTCGGCGCCTGGGCGGGGCCGCGGTCCGCCAGGCGGCCGAGGCCCTCGGTGTCGCGGGGCTCGAGCCGGGCGGCGCGGAGGTTTTCCCGCTGGATCGCCTCGTACACCTCCTGGCGGTGCACCGGGATCTCGGAAGGGGCGTTGATGCCGAGGCGGACCTTGTCTCCCCGGATATCGACGATCGTGACGACGATGTTGTCGCCGATCATGATGCTTTCATCGCGTTGCCTGGAGAGCACGAGCATCGGACGATCCTTCCTGATCCTGTCGTGGAGCCGGCGTTCCTCCGCCGGCCGTCACTGTGATTATGCACTCTTTTTCATGCCGGGCGTCGCGCCGGGCAATTCGTACTGCAAAGGCAGCTCGCCGCTGGCGACGACTTGCCGGCCCGTGCGGGCTTCGAGGTTGATGACGATCGGCGCTTTGAGATTGAGGGTGAGGGTCCTGCCGTTGCTGCCGACCACGACCACGACCTGGGCCTGCCGCAGGTCGGTGATCGCAAGCGGGCTCAGCTCGCTGCGCGGGATGCGGATCTGGTAGCCGGGGACGAACCGGCGCGGGCTGACCACCGCCAGCGCCACGTCGCCCCGGGTCGTGCTCTGCAGCCAGCCCAGGGCGTCGTTCGTGGCATCGGCCAGGAGCGCCCACTCGCGGCAGCCCTCGAGGCCGGGGAGCCCGCTGGGAAAACGGATCACGTCGGCGGCATCGACGTCGATGCGACCGAACCGCGTGGTACTGATGCGCATGGCCAGGGGCACTCCATTGCCGGACGGCGGGGTGGCACCGGCGCGGTGCCGTCGTCCCCGCGAGGAATACGTCCCCACTTCCACCATCGGCAGTCCAGGGGAGCCGGGTCGAGAAAAAAGGCCTGGCGAAGAGAGGGGGATGCGGCGGGGGATGCCGATCAGGAAACCGCGGCCGGCGGGGCGGATCGTCCGCGGGGGGCCATCCTCGGCGGGGCCGCACGATCGTCACGACCGGCGCGATCGGCCCCGGATCACTGCCACATCGGCTGGGCGTTCCACGCGGCGAGCGTCGCCAGGATGACCAGCGGAGCGAAGGCCCCGGCCGACGGGGAGATCATGCCGGTGGCGGCCACCGCGTGGCAGCCGAGCGTCACCAGGAAGAACAGCACCGTCATCCCCACGCACATCCCCACCGCCACGAACACCCCGCGCCGTGACGGGCCGAGCACCAGCGGCAGCCCGAGCAGCGCCAGCGTCATGTCGAGGAGCGGGGCGAGCACGCGCGAGTGCACGCGCAGCGGCACCTCCGGACCGACGCCGAGGCTCGGGTTGGCGATCGCCCGCACCAACTCGGGGGTGGAGGAGTATTGCACCCAGTTGCCCGAGCCGATCAGCTGCTCGAAGGTGACGTCGCTGGCGACGAAGCATTGCCCCGGCTGGAGCCACGCCGCGCCGGCGGGCGTCTGCAGGATCACCCGTCCGCCCGACTCGAGGGGCTCGATCCGATCGATGCCCTTGGGCTTGCGCACCCCCGAGAGGAGATACCCCGCGCCGTGGGTGGCGTCGGCCGGGAGCCAGTGGGCCTCCACGGCCTCGATGTCCTGGCCGAAATCACCCAGCACCTGCGGCAGCCGCAGGCTCGGGGACTCGATCCGCCCCAGTCCCGCCTGGACCGACTTCCCCCGGAAGAGGATGTCGGTGGCGTGGTCGTAGCGCGCCTCGAACGGCTGCGGCTTGTCGCCCCGCAGGTCCTGGGCGTTGCGCGAGATGGCCTCGCGGATGCGCGGCAGCACCACCTCGCGGCTGACGGCGGCCACCATCGCCACCGCCGCCGCGAACACGATCGCCGCGCGTGCGATGCGCCAGCGCGGCACCCCGGCGGCCAGCAGGGCGGTGAGTTCGTTGTGACGCTCGAGCCAGGAAAGGGCGAACATCGAGCTGGCCAGGGAGATGACCGGGCTGGCGGCGTCGAAGAACGCCACGAGACGGTAGCTGTAGTACCGGCTGAGCACGCGCCACAGGCCGCCCGCCTCGGCGGCGTGGCTGAGGAACTCCTCCATGTTCGTGAAGGCATCGACGACGAACGTCAGCCCGGCGAGGCTGACGAACACGATCACGAACGCGTTCAGCTGGGCGCGCGCGATGTAGCGGTCGATGAGCATCGGCGGAGGGCACGCGGAGCCGTGGCGGATCGGCGGGGGCCCGGCGGGAGGGGGCGGCCGCGCCGGAAGGTTGCGGCCGGGATCGGGGCGGGGAGGATAGGGGGACGGGGCCGGAGCGTCAATCGGGCCCTGCCCCCCCGTTTCCGGCCATGGCACCGCGCTCCCTGCTTCCCGCCTGGGTGATGGCGGGGCTCGACGTGCTCTTCCCCCCGGCGTGCGCCGCCTGCGGACGCGAGGGGGATCCGTGGAGCGACGCGCCGCCCGGGGGCGCGTTGGGCCCCTCCGGCATCTGCGGCGCCTGCGTCGCCGAGCTGGTCGCCACCGCTCCGCGCTGCGGCCGTTGCGGCGCCGAGGCGACGGGGGGACGCTGCCGGGCGTGCCACGGCCGCCCCGTCGACCACGACGGGATCGTGGTCCTCGGCGACTACGGAGGCGGTCTGCGCGCCGCCGTCCTGCGAGCCAAGCGCCCCGCCGGCCGGATGCTGGCGGAGCGTCTCGGCGGGCTCCTCCACGAACGCCACGGCGCCGCCATCGCCGCCTGGCAGGTCGACGTGGTGGTGCCCGTGCCCATGCACTGGCGGCGGCGTTGGCTGCGCGGCACGAGCCTCGCCGAGACGGTCGCCCGCCGGCTGGCCGGCGACGCGCGGCTCCCCTGCGCCGGGCTCCTCCGCCGGTCGCGCCCCACGGCGCTCCAGAACAGCCTCCCGCCCGAGGGGCGACGGGCGAACGTCCGCGACGCCTTCGCCGCGTCGCCGCACCGGGTGGAGGGCCGCCGGGTGCTGCTGGTGGACGACGTCCTCACCACCGGGGGCACGGTCGCGGCCTGCCGCCAGACGCTCGTCCGCGCCGGGGCCGCGGCGGTGTTCGTCGCGGTCATTGCCCGGGCGGGCCGGGGAGGGGACGATGGGGACCCCGACTCCGGTTGAGCGGGATGGCGTGGAGGAACGCGGGATGCCTGGATCGTCTGCACTGCGGATCGGCACCCGTGCCAGCGTGCTCGCGCGGACGCAGACCGGCCACGTCGCCGATGCGCTGCGCAGCCTCGGTCACGCGGTGACCATCGAGGCGATCTCGACCCGCGGCGACATCGCGACCGACGTGCCGATCGCCGGGATCGGCGGCGGCGACGGCGTGTTCGTGCGCGAACTCGAGCGCGCGCTCCTCGACGGTCGCATCGACGCCGCCGTCCACAGTCTCAAGGACCTCCCCACCGTCGTGCCGGACGGGCTCGTGCTGGCGAGCGTCCCGCGGCGGGCGACGCCGTTCGACGCCTTCGTCGGCCGGTCGGCCCCCACGCTCGCTGGCCTGCCCGCGGGAGCCGTCGTCGGCACGTCGAGCGTCCGGCGCGTGATGCAGTTGGCGGTGCTGCGCCCCGACGTCGCCGTGCGGGCGCTGCGCGGCAACGTCGATTCGCGCCTCGCGCGCCTCGACTCCGGGGCGTTCGACGGCGTCATCCTCGCGGCGGCGGGGCTCGAGCGGCTCGGACTCGCCGGGCGGATCTCGGAGGTGCTCCGTCCGGAGCGATTCTGGCCGGCCATCGGGCAGGGGGCGCTCGTGATCCAGACGCGTGCCGACGACGCCGTGTCGCGCGCGGTGGTGGCGACGCTCGACGATCCTCCGACCCACGCCGCCGTGCGGGCGGAGCGTGCCTGCCTCGCGGGCCTCTCCGGCGGCTGCCTGGCGCCCGTCGGCGCCTGGGCGCGGGAGGTGGACGGCCGGCTCGGCCTCGGGGCGTGCGTCCTCGGACCTCGCGGCGAGGGGGTTGAGCGGATCGTGACGAGCGTCAGCGCGGCCGCCGGCGAACCGCCCGAGGAGGTGGGGGGACGGGCCGCCGCGGCGCTGCTCGCGCTCGGCGCGGAGGAGCTGCTCGCGGCCGCTCGCGCTCGCGATCGCCGCGGTCTCCACTGAGCCCTCCGATCGCACGCACCCCCCGCGCCCGGCGTCGATCGTGTCGATGCCGCGGGCGGGACCGCCGCGTTCCGGAGTGTTGTTCATCCCCTCCGTGTCAGGTACGCTTTTTGGGATTCCGGATCGTTCAGGGGCCCTGTGGATCGCAGGAGGAGCGTTGCATGTCGGTCAAAGTCGTCATCGCGGACGATCATGAGGTCGTGCGCCGTGGGCTGGCCAGCCTGCTGTCGGGCTCGGAGGTGAAGATCGTGGGCGAGGCGGCCAACGGCGAGGAAGCCTGCCGGACGGTCCGCAAGCTCAAGCCCGACGTGGTCCTCCTCGACATCCGCATGCCGGGCAAGGACGGCCTGTCGGCCCTCGAGAAGATCCGCGCCGAGATGCCGGGCGTGCGGGTGGTGATGCTCTCCACGTTCGACAACCCGACCTACATCGCCCGGGCGGTCGCCGCCGGGGCCCACGACTACATCCTCAAGGGCTCGTCGCGGGCCGAGATCATCGCCGCGATCACCGGCGCGGCGGCCGGCCAGCTGCCCGCCCGCGCCGGCGAACTGCGGCGCGTCGCCACCACCATGGCCAACCGGGTGGCGACCCCCGATCCCGACATCCCGCTCACGCAGCGCGAGACGCAGGTTCTCCGCCACATGGCCCTCGGCCTCTCCAACAAGGAGATCGCCCAGTCGCTGACCATCAGCGTGGAGACGGTGAAGGAGCACGTCCAGAACATCCTCCGCAAGATCGCCGTCACCGACCGCACGCAGGCGGCGGTGTGGGCGGTGCGACGCGGACTCGTCTGAGGCCCGTCCGGCACGCGGAGGGGCGCCGGAAGCGGCCGGCAAGCCGCGTCATCGCGCCCGCGGGTGGGCCCGATCGAACGCCTCGAGGAGGCGCGACGTGGTCACGTGCGTGTAGATCTGCGTCGTGACCAGGCTCTTGTGGCCGAGCAGCTCCTGGACGCTGCGGATGTCGGCCCCCGCGTCGAGGAGGTGGGTGGCGAAGCTGTGCCGCAGGGTGTGCGGGCTCGCCCGCCCGGCGAGTCCGGCGGTGAGCAGGTGCTTCTCGAGCAGGCGCGCCACGCCGCGCACCGAGAGGCGCGTGCCGAGCCGGTTGGTGAACAGGGGCACGGTGCGTGAGCCGGTGGCGTGGCGCGGACGGGCGGCGAGCCAGGCCTCGATGGCCCGGCGGGCGTGGCGGCCGACGATGCCCAGGCGTTCGCGCCGCCCCTTGCCGCGGACGCGGACGGTGCTGCCGGCGAGGTCGAGATCCGCGTCGTCGAGCCCCACCAACTCGCGCACGCGGAGGCCGGCGGAGTACATCAGTTCCAGGATCGCCCGGTCGCGAGTCCCGCCGGGCTGGTCCGGGCGGGGCGCCGCGAGGAGTCGCCCGATCTCGTCGCCGGTGAGGAAGCGGGGCAGCGTCCGCGCTCGTTTCGGTCCCCGCAGCGGCTTGGCCGGATTGCCCGTGACGCGCCCCTCGCGCTGGCAGAAGGCGTAGAAGCTGCGCGTGCTCGCCAGCTTGCGGGCCACGGTGGCGGGGGCGTAGCCGGCCTCGTGCAGCTTGCCGGCGAAGCGGCGCAGGATCACCGAGGTGGCCTCGGCGGGGTTGCCGACACCGGCGGAGACGAGGAACCGCGCGAGCTGGAGGAGATCCTCGCGGTAGCTCTTCACGGTGAACGGCGACGCCCCACGCTCGGCGGTGATCGATCGCAGGAAGCGGTCGATCGCGGGGAGGAACGGGGCCAGTTCGGCGTCCGGCGGCACGGCCATGGCGGGGCCCGCGGCGTCAGGCGGTGCGGTCGGCCGGGGGCACCGAGCGGATGCGGTTGACCCGGGCCTCGGAGTGGCGGACCTTCTCGCCGAGGACAGCGGCGTCGTGCCAGGAGAAACTCAGGTCGGGATCGGCCGCGAACCGGCCCAGCGTGCGCAGCGCCTCCGCGCGGCTGGCATCGTCGAACAGGAACACGTAGCGTTCCCCCCCCTTCACCAGGGCGATGACGTTGATGTCGCGGGCGGGCATGGGCGGTCGTTTCCCGGACGAGGAGAAGAGGAGACTCGCTACCGCTGCTGGGGTATCGGCCCGGCGCTGCCGTTCCCCTGACGATTCCCCGCGACGCCGAACGAATCGGTGCCATCGGGCCATCTCGCGGGGCTGCCACGGCCATCCGCCCCGCGCCCGCCCGCGCATCTTGCGCCGCAGGCGCAGCGGCGCGAGTCGGCCGTCGGGATCAGCAAAGGTCGCCGAAACCCCGCAGTCCGATCGGTTCACGCGCGGTGAACGCTTCGCCGCGGGCGACCCCGATCGTCGCGCCCCACCAGTTTGCCGCGGCTTCCACGCGCTCGAGCACCGTGGGGGCGTCGGGGGATCCCGGAGGCCGCGGCGGGGGAAACTGGCTGGCGTAGCATTCGAGGGCGCGGCGCTTCACGTCCCAGGTGTCGGTGATGTCCACCACGAAGGCGGGGCGGAGGGCGAGTTTGAGGTGGACGCAGGCGTAGTGGTAGACGCGCTGCGGGTGCCACGGGTCGCCGGGAAGGTCGCACTTCACGAGTTTCGCCCAGAATCGCGCGGCGTCGACGAGGCGGGTGGCGGCGACGTGGTCGGGGTGGGCGTCCACCCAATGTGGCGAGAACAGCCAGCGGGGACGGGTTCGGCGGATGACGGCCGCGAGCTTCCCCCGGGCCGACAGTGTGGCGCGGAGGCGGCGGTTGGGAAGGCCGAGGTTCTCGCGCCACTCGATCCCCAGCGCCAGGGTGGCCGCCGCGGTCTCCCGGGCCCTCGTCTCCCGGTCTCCCCGCGGCGTCGGCTCGCCGTCGGTGAGGTCGAGGACGCCCACGCGCATCCCCCGGCGGAGCATCAGCGCGATCGTGCCCCCCATGCCGAGTTCGGCGTCGTCCGGGTGGGGGGCGATGACCAGGGCGTCGAGCATGGGGCGCGGGCCTGCGGTGATCCGGCGGCACGGCCGGCCGCCACGCGGGGAAGCATACCCTGCCCCGATGGCGCCGCCCGGCCCGCCGCCCCCGCGGCGTCTCGCGGCGATGGCGGGGTGGTACGATGGATCGATCGGGGCGCGGACGTCGACCAGAGGCGTCGGAGGCAGAGCATGTGCGACGATCCGCAGGGCGGGGATTCCGACGACACCGGGGCGGGCCGGAATCCCTCCGGCCCCGCCGACGAGACGGTGGAGGGCATCGGCGGCGATCCCTTCCCGGGAGCCGACCAGGCCCCGCCGCCCTCCGCCGCCGGATCGCGGATCGAGGGCATTCCGGAGGGATGGCAGGCGCAGGACGACGGCGCCGCCGACGCCCCCGCGTTCGAGCCGCTCGCGGCCCGGCCGGAGGGCTCCGGGACCAGGTCACCCGGCGCCGGCGAGGGGGAGGATTCGGCGTCGCACGCCTCGCAGGTGCAGATCGGCACCGGCCACTCGGGGATCTTCTCGCCGAGCGACATCCTTTCCGAGGCGTCGTCGGCCGGCATGCGGTCGGCCCGTTCGCGCTGGATCCTGGCCGAAGACGGCTCCGACCTGGAGGAGCCGGCGGCACCGCCGGCCGAAGCCGACGATCCCCCGGGCGTCCCGCCGGCCTCCGAGGGGCCGGCCGACCCGGATGAATGGCGGGATATGCAGCCCACGGCCCCCGACGAGGCGGCCTCGGAGTCGATCGGCTTCAGCGCCTTCCTGGCGTCGACCGAAGGGGCCGAGCAGCCGGGGACCGGCGACTCGCTCGCGGGCGACTCCCAGGGCATCGGTGAATCGACGCTCGAGGGGCTCGACCTGGGCGCCGGAGCCACGGAAGCCCGCCGCGCGGCGCCCCGCGACGACGGCGGTGCCATGCGTCGCCAACTCATCGGCGTGATCCTCGGCGGGATGCTCGCGCTCCCCGTGACGCAGGTGATCCTGCTGTGGGGATTCCAGCGCGATCCCTTCCAGGTCACCCGCCACGTGCCCGCCGGACTCCGCTTCCTCCTCCCCTCGAAGTTCCGCGGCAGCCCGCGGAGGGACGACGGCAGGGCGACGGCACCCCGTGCCGGGCTCGACTCGCTCGCGGCGACCGTGCCCGACGAGCCCGCCGCTGCCGACGGCGCCGACGGTTCGACCCTGCCCCCCCTGGACGGCGCCCGGCCCGAGCCTGCCGCCGATCCCGGGACGGGCGCGGGGGCCGCGGAGGAGGCGACGCTCGTCGTCGAGCCGCCGCCGATCGAGGCGATTCGCGCGCCCGCGGCGCCGGGGCCGCTCGGGGAGCGGGTCACCGCGGCGCTCGAGGCCACGGATCGCCTGGCCGGGTCGACCACCCCCGACGCCGACCCCACGATCCTCGTCGCCTGGTACCGCGATCTCGCCGAAGCGGCCGCCCTGCTGGCCGCCGCCGAACGCGGGCCGGACGGTGCGCTGGAGGCGGCGGGCGCGCGATTCGAGCCGCTGGCCGAGCGCCTCGCCGCCGGACATGCCGAGACGCTCGAATCGCTCGGCGCCATGTGGCTCGCCAGTGCGACGCGGCCCAGCGACGGCGCGGTCCTCGTGGGGCGGCTGGAGGAGCTGCGCGCCGTGGGGCCGTGGTGGGGAGGCGCGCTGAGCGTGGGCACCGAGGAGGTGCGGCGCGTGTCGTTCCTCTGCCGCGCGTCCCCCGGGGTCGCCGTCGGCGAAAGGATCCTCGTGGCGGGCGTGATCGTCGATCCGTCGACGATGTGGGTGTCGGCGATCCGCGGAGCGCCGGCGCGGGCGCCGGCGGCCGGTGCCGCGGCGGACCAGTGAGCACGCGCGCGGGGTGGCATCGATGGGCGACGCCCTTCCGGACGGCGTGACGGCGATCGTGGCCTCGGTGCGGGCGGGGCGCAGGACCGCCGCCGAGGTCGTCGACGAACACGTCGATCGTTGCCGCGCCTCGCATGGCCGGCTCAACGCCCTCGTGCAGCCGCGTTTCGACGATGCCCGGCGCGAGGCCGCCGCGGTGCCGCCCGGCGGGCCGCTCGCCGGCGTGCCGGTGAGCGTGAAGGAGTGTTTCCCGGTGCGCGGCCTGAAGACCACGCTGGGAATCCGGTCGCGGAGTGGGTGCCGCGACGAGGCCGACGCGGCGATCGTCACGCGGCTCCGCGCCGCCGGCGCGATCCTGCTCGGCAAGGGCAACGTGCCGCAGGCGATGTACCTCCACGAGACCGACAATCCGGTCTGGGGGCGGACCATCCATCCACACGCGGCCGAGCGCGGTCCCGGCGGCAGCAGCGGCGGGGATGCCGCGCTCGTCGCCTCGGGTTGCGTGGCGCTGGCGATCGGCAACGATCTCGCCGGCAGCATCCGGCAGCCGGCGCATGCGTGCGGCGTGGCGGCGCTTCTCCCCCGGGCCGCCTCGCTGGGGCGCGGCGGGGCGTTCGAGACGATGCCCGGCCTGGTGGGGCAGCGTTCCCGGGCCGGCCTGCTGGGGAGGACCGTGGCCGACGTGGCGGCCGGCTGGCAGGCGATCGGCACCGCGGAGGCGGCGCCGCCGCCGGCTCCGCTGCGCGTGGCGTGGTGGGACGAGGCGGGGCCGCTCGAGCCCTCGCCCGCGGTGCGCCGGGGCGTGCGGATCGCGGTGGAGCAGTTGCGCGCCGCGGGCGCTCGCGTCGAGCGGCTCGACGCGGCGACCGCCGCGGAGGCCGCCTGGATCCATCTCGCGCTGGTCTCGGCCGACGGTGGGAATGACGTCCGCTCCCTGTTCGGCGGGGAGCGTCCCATCCCGCCGGTGGAGCGGCTGCTCGCCCTGGCGGGCTTCCACCCGGTGCTGCGCCGGATCTTGGCCGGGGCCTGCGTGTGGACGGGGCGCGGCATCGAGGGGGCGGCCCTGCGGCGCACCGGGCCGCGGCGCGGCCGCCGCCTGGCCCGGGCGCTCGCGGATCGGGCCGGGATCGAGGCGGTCGTCGAGGCGTGGCGTGACCGCCATGACGTGATCGTCTGTCCGGTGTCCGCCCTCCCGGCGCTGCGGCACGGCACCGCCGCCAGCCTCGTGGTGGCCGCGGCCCCGTGCCTGCTGGCGAACCTCGTCGATCTGGCCGCGGGCAGCGTCCCGGTGACGCGCGTGGAGGCGGGGGAGGAGCGGGGCCGGCCCTGGTCGCCCGACCCGGTTCGGCGTCTGGCCCGTCGCACCGACGAGGGAAGCGCGGGGCTGCCGATCGGCGTGCAGGTCGTGGCGCTCGACCGTCGTCCCGGGGTCGGGGAGGCGGTCGTGCTCGAGGCGATGCGCGCGATCGAGGCGGGGGTCAGCCCCGCAGTTTCGCGTTGATCGCGGCGGGCATCCCCTCCAGCGGCAGCACCTCGCAGGCCGCGTTGAGCTCGATCGCCGCCTTGGGCATGCTCCACACGATGCTGCTGGCCTGATCCTGGGCGACGGTGTGCCAGCCCCGCGCTCGCAGTGCCAGGAGCCCCTTGGCCCCGTCGGAGCCCATGCCGGTGAGCAGCACCGCCAGGCCGGGGGTGGGCCAGTACTCCGCCACGCTCCAGAAGAAGACGTCCACGCTGGGGCGGAAGAAGATCTGCTTCGGCTCCTCGCGGTACACCAGCGTCCGCTCCTTGGTGAAGAGCAGGTGGTCGTTGGTGCCGGCGACGAGCACGTCCCCGGCGGCGGGGCGGTGCCCCTCCTCGATGACCCGCACCGGACGGCCGGTCTGGTCGCCGAGCCACTTGGCCAGTCCCGGCGCGAAGGCGACGTCGACGTGCTGCACCACGATCACCGCGACGTTCCAATCGGCCGGCAGCGGTGCGAGGATCCCGGCGATCGCCTTCGGGCCGCCCGTCGAGGCGCCGATGAGGAGGAGCTTCGGGGGGCCGGACGGCGGCCCGGACCGTCCCAGCCGCCGGGCGTCGGCCCCGGGACCGACCAGCTTCGCGATCGTGGCGATCTTCTCCACCAGGGCCTGGCGCCCGTGATGCTCGCCGGAGGGGCCGAGCATCGGCGTGTCCACCGCGTCGAGCGCGCCGTGGCCCATCGCCTCGTAGACGAGCGAGATGTTGCCGCTCACGGTGGCCGTCACCACGAGGATGGCGCAGGGGGCCACTCGCATGATCTCGCGCGTCGCCTGGACGCCGTCCATGTGCGGCATCAGCAGGTCCATGAGGATCAGGTCGGGCCGGTCGCGTTTGGCCATCGCCACCGCCTCCACGCCGTCGGCCGCCATCCAGGCGATCTCATGGTCGGTGGACTCGGTGACGACGCGGCGCAGCGCCTCGGTGGCCGCCCGGACGTCGTTGACGATTGCGATTCGCACGCTGGATTCCTCCGCGGTCGGCCGCGGCGCCGATGTCAGGAGATCGGTTCGCCGATGAGGTCGATGATCGTGGCGATGAAGGTCTGGTCGTGGAAACTCGTCTTCGTGAGGTAGCGATTCGCGCCGGCCTCGAGCCCGCGCAGCCGGTCCTCCTCGCGATCCTTGTAGGAGACGATCACCACCGGGATCTGCTTCCGGGCCGGGTCCGCCTTGATCAGCGACACCAGGCCGATGCCGTCGAGCCGGGGCATGTCGACGTCGCTGACGACCAGATCGTAGTCGCCCCCGCGGATGGCGTTCCAGCCGTCCATGCCGTCCACGGCCACGTCCACCTCGAACCCCCGCGTCTGGAGGAGTTGACGCTCCAGTTCCCGCACCGTGATCGAATCGTCGACCACCAGGACGCGTTTGGTGCGCCGCGCCCGGCGGGGGTCGCGCCGGAAGTCGAGGCGGGCGATCCGCCGCCCCATCAGCAGGTTGTCGATCGAGAGCACCAGATCCTCGACGTCCACGATCAGCACCGGGGAGCCGTCCTCGAGGAGCGAGACGCTGTTCACGTCGGCCACCTTGCCGAGGCGGGCGTCGAGGGGGCGCACCTCGAGGTCGCGCTCGCCGAGGAAGGCCTCGACGATCATCCCGAATTGCTGGCCGCGGTCACTGATCACCACCACCGGCATCGGATCCGCCGACGGCGGAGGGGAGGCGGTGCCGAGGACCTGCGCGGCCGACACCAGGCCGATCGAGGCCTCGTCGCGCTGGAAGAATTGGCGCCCCTCCACCGAGCGCACGTCGGCGTGCGACACGAACTGGATCGAGTCGATGCGCGTCAGGGGAAAGGCGTAGGGCTCCCCCGCCACCTCGACGAGGAGGGCCCGCACCACCGACATCGTGATCGGGAGCTGGAGGGCGAAGGCGGTCTGGCGGCCGGGGAGGCTCGAGACGCGCACGCCCCCTCCCACCGCCTTGACCATGCTCTGCACCACGTCGAGCCCGACGCCGCGGCCCGAGATCTCCGTCACGCGGCGGCGCGTGGAGAAGCCGGGCAGGAACATGAACTCCAGCACCTCCGACTCGCTGAGCCGCTCGGCGACGTGCCGCGGGACGAGGTCGCGCTCCACCGCGCGGTCGCGGATGCTCCCCACGTCGATGCCCCGGCCGTCGTCGACGAGGAGGATCTGGAGCATCCCCGCCCGGTGCCTGGCCTCGAGGACGATCGATCCCTCCGCCGGCTTTCCCGCGGCGCGGCGTTCCTCGGGGCTCTCGATGCCGTGGTCGATGGCATTGCGGAGGAGGTGCGTGAGGGGCGCCTCGAGCTTGTCGAGGATGTCGCGGTCGACGCCGGTGCCCTCGCCGCGCACCTCGTAGCGGATCTGCTTGCCGAGGCTCCGCGCCAGGTCGCGCACCAGCCTCGGGAAGGCGCGGATACCGTCGGCGATGGGGCGCATCCGGCTCACGATCACCTCGTGATGGAGGCGGCCGGAGAGGTCCTCGTTGCGGCGGGCGAAGGTCTCGAAGTCGTCGCCGTAGTCGATGAGTGCGGCGAGGCCCTTGTCGGCGAGCGCTCGGGCCCGCTCGACGAGCACCGCGAGCGACGCCGGAAGCGCGCCCTCCGAGCCGGCCTGGTCCTCGAGCGCGGCGAGGGTGTCGCAGAGGTCGACCTGCGCCGAGCGCAGCGTCGCCAGCCCGTCGACGAAGGGGCGCAGCTGACGGGTCTCGACGAGCGCCTCGCCCGCCAGGCCGACGAGGCGGGTGAGGCTGTCGGCGGACACGCGCACCACCCGGTCGAGCGTCTCGAAGCCGCGGTCGGCGCCGGAGCGGTCGCCCGGAGCCGAGCCTCCCGCGTCCGCCGGGGCCGCTCCGGCCTGCCGGGTGGGCGCGGGGGCCACGTCGGTCGACGGCGGGCCCGCCTCGGGCACCGCGACGGCGACGGGGGCCGCCGGCGGGGCCGGGGCCGCGGGAGCGGCGGCGGGGCGGCCGGGGGATCGCTGCAGCCCGCCGAGCGCCTCGACCAGACGGGCGGCCCGCGCCGGCCAGGGGCTGTCGTCGGCGAACACGTCGTCCGCCTTGCCGATCGACGACAGGAAATCGATGCATTCCAGCAGGAGGTCGGCATGGGCGGGCTCGACCCGGAACTCGCCCCGGCCCGCGGCGACGAAGCAATCCTCCAGCGCGTGGGCCACGACCACGGCGGGCTCCACGCCCACGATCCGCGCGGCCCCCTTGAGGGAGTGCGCGGCCCGCATCATCGCCTCGATGGTCCCGGGATCCTGGTCGATCCGCTCGATCGCCAGCACGCCGGCGGAGAGGACCGCGGCCTGCGTGTCCGCCTCCAGCCGGAACAGGTCGAGCATGGAGAATCCGCTCAGGTCGTCGGCCATCGCATGCTCCTTTCCATGTTCGGGGAGGGGGAGAGGGGGGAAATCAGGAGGCGTGGACGCTGTCGGCGAGGCCTTCGAACAGTCGGGCGTCGTCGAGGATTCCGACCACCGAGTCGTTCCAGTCGAAGAGCGCGCGGCAGTAGCGGGCGCCCGACTGGCTGACGGTGTCCGGCACCGCCCGCAGCCGGGCCCGATCGACACGATGGACCCCCGCCACGGCGTCGACGCGGAACACCCATCGGTCCGCGCCGCTGTGCCCCGGCCGCTCGACCACCAGGAGCCGGGATTCGTCGGCACCCGCGCCGCCCGTCGTGGGGGCGGGCGCGTCGTCGATGCCCAGCAGACGATGGGCCGAGACGCACAATTGGAGCTGGCCCCGGACGTTCACGATGCCCTCGAGCACGCCGCCGGTGCGGTGCGGCACGCGATGGCATGTCCGGGGGGTGGTGACCTCCACCAGGGTGCACGTCGGCAGGGCGTGCCACTCCGTCCCCAGCCGGAAGACCAGCAGGCTCTCGAGCCTGGCTTCCACGGTCCCCGCGGATTCCTCGAGGATTCCCCGCCAGCTCTCGAGGTATCCCTCCGGGGCGGCACGGTCGAAGAATGTCCGGGCCGCCGCCGCCATCACGGGGCAATTCCGGCAGTGGATGTAGGACGCCAGTTCCGGGCAGCTGCGGTCGCCCGTGACGCCGATCCGCCGCCAGCACTCGTCGGCCGGCGCCGGCAGCGCCGCCGGGGCGCTCGGCGACGTCCCGCGACCGATGTTCGGCGTGGGGATTCGATCGTCGGACGACGCCGTCTCGCTCACGACGCACCCTTCCTCTCCAGCACGCGACGGGCCGAGTCACGGAACTGCTCGGCGCGCCGATGGTCGCCCCGGCCGGTGGCCAGCAGCGACAGCGCCAGCAGCGCTTCCTCGTGGGCCGCGTCGAGGTACAGGGTCTTGTGGAAGCAATCCTCCGCGAGATCGGCCCGGCCGAGCGACTGGTGGAGCATGCCGGTGAGGAAGAAGAGCTCCGCCGCCGGCGGGCCGCTTTGCTGGTATCCCTCGCACAGCGCGATCGCCTCGGAGAAACGGCGGGCGTTGGCAAGCGTGTTGGCCGCGGCGATCACCTCGCGCAGGGTCCGGGGCGGCGCCGCGGTGTCGCCCGGTGCCGCCTCGGCGACGTCGACGACCGGGGCCTCAGGAGGGGGAGCCGGAGCCGGGGCCGGCGCGGGGGCCGCGGTGGCGACCTCCGGCGGCGCGCCCTTTCCCGGCGGATCCGCTCCGCGGCCGATGGCGGCCGGCAGCGGCCGCCCGGCAGGGGGCTTGGGCGCCTCGACGGCCGGGCCCGGGGCCGCCCCGAAGGACCGCCCCACGGCACCGGGGGACCGCGTGGCCCGCCGCAGCGTGAACGTCGAGCCGGCCGCGCAGGGCACCCACCCGTCGCGCAGGATGGCCGGCTCGGCGGCCCCGACCACCACCATCCCGTCGGGCTTGAGCAGCAGGCCGATCGCCCGCTCCACGGCCTGGCGGGCGTCGCTGGTCAGGTAGATGAGGAGATTGCGGCAGAACACCACGTCGTAACTGGAGCGCCACACCCCCAGCGCCTCGTCGAGCAGCCGCTCGTCGAGCACGTTCGCCCAGGCGAATCGGACGCAGCGCTGCACCGACTCGTCGATCACCGCCACCCCCTTCTCGCTGTGGAACCAGCGATCCCGATAGGCGGTGTCGGCGTTGCGGAAGGCGTTGGGCGAGTAGCGTCCCGCACGCGCCTTGGACAGCGCCACGCGGCTGACGTCGATGGCGTCGATGCGGAATCGGTCGGGCCCGTATCCCAGATCGAGGAGCGTCATGGCGATCGAATACGGCTCCTCCCCCGCGGCGCAGGGCACGCTGAGGATCCGCAGGCTGGTGTCGGGGGAGGTGCCCGACAGCCGCGCCACCGCGAAGCGCCGCAGCTGCTCGTAGACCTGCGGGTCGCGGAAGAACCAGCTCTCCGCGACGACGACCTCCTCCACGAGCCGGTCCCGTTCCCCCACGTCGCTCTCCAGGCGGCGCAGATAGGCGGCCAGGTCGTCGATCTCGACGGCGAGCATGCGCAGGCGCACGGCGCGGCGGATGGCGGCCGCGCCGATGGTGTTGGGGTCGAGGCCGATCCAGCGGCGCAGCATCTCCTCGGCGGCGGCGGTCGGAGTGAAGCTGACGGGGCTCATGGCGTGGTGGGCTCCACGGCGGCGGCCAGCAGACCCGAGGCGACGCCGGTCGGCAGGAGCCGCTCCACGACGAGCATGTGCACGGTCTGGCCGCCGAGGCGGAGGATCCTGCCCAGGTACGGCGCCGCTTCCAGCTGCATCTGCGGGAAGACCGTCTCGGCGTCCTCCGAGCGGACGGTGGAGACCATGTTCTCGGCGATCAGCCCGAGGCGTGCCGGACCGCCCTCCCCCGAGGGGCCACCGGCGACCTCGACGATGATCAGGCGGGTGCTGAGCAGCGCCCGTGCCGGGGCCCCCGTGAGGCGGCGCGGGAGATCGATCACCGGGATCATCCGGCCGCGGTAGGCGACCATCCCGAGCACGTAGTCGGGCAGTTGGGGCACGGGCCGCACCGGCACGGTCGGCAGCACCTCCACGACGCTCGTGGCGCCGATGGCGTACACGAGGCCGCCGGCGGTGAAGGTGAGGAGTTGCATGACGGCAGGGGCGGCTGGTGTGCGGGGCGCGGGGTCAGATCGTGAATCGGGAGACCTCCTCCTTGAGGTCGCCGACCGCCTCGCGGAGGTGGATGGTGGCACGGTTGAAGTCGTCGAGCGATTCGGAGGTGCGCGCCGCGCCCTCGGCGAGCCGCACCATCGCCTCGCGGATCTGCTCCGCGCCCTGCGACTGGGCCCGCATCCCCTCGGTGACCTGGCCGAAACGGCCGGAGATCCCCTGCACGGCCGTGATGATCTCCCCCAGTCGGGACGAGATGCCGCCGATCTCGCGCACGCCCCCGCGGACCTGGTCGGCGAACTTGTCCATCTCCATCACCCCGGCCGAGACGGCGTTCTGCATCTCCTTGACCATCCGCTCGATGTCGAGCGAGGCGACGGCGGTCTGGTCGGCGAGGCGGCGGATCTCGCGCGCCACGACGAGGAAGCCGAGGCCGTACTCCCCCGCCTTCTCCGCCTCGATGGCGGCGTTGATGGAGAGGAGGTTGGTCTGGTCGGCGACCTTGGTGATCGTCGTCACCGCGAGATTGATATGGGCGGCCCGCTCGCTGATCACCGCCAGCTTCGCGCTGAACGACGTCGTGCTGTCGGCGAGCTGGCGCATGGTGCCGTCCATGCTCGCCAGGTTGACCCGCCCCTCGGCGGCCATGTCGCCGGTGTGGGCGGCCATGTCGTTGACCTCGGTCATGGTGCGCACCAGTTCCTGGCTGGTGACCGAGATCTCCTTGACCGCCGCGACGGCCTCGGTGGTGGAGGCGCCGTAGTCGGCGATGACCTGCTGCTGCTCGGCGCTCGTGGCCTGCATCGCCGTCGAGGTCGAGATGAGGGCCACGGACGATCGTTGGATGCGCCCGATGAGGCCGCGCAGGTCGTTGGTCATGGTCTGGATCGCCGACAAGAGCGCGCCCGTCTCGTCGTCGGAGGAGCCGGACACGGTGGCCCGCAGATCGCCGGCCGCGACCTTGCGGGCGATCTCGACGGCGACCCGGATCGGATTGGAGATCGTGCGGGCGACGACGAACGCCGCCAGCGTCACGCCGACGATGGTGGCCAGCGACAGGCCGATCACCAGGGCCCGCTGGAAATCGGCCAGCGAATAGGCCTCGCCGACGTCCTGCTTCACCGTCATCCCCCAGCCGAAGCTGGGCAGGTAGCCCCAGGCCGCCACCACCTGCTGGCCGCGGTAATCCGAGACCTGCCCCTCCCCCGACTCCCCGCGGGCCGCCTTCGCGATCGACGCGTCGCGGTCGGTGGCGCCCGGGATCCGCAGCCGGAAGGCCGCGTCGGGGGCGTGGCGCACCGGCGCGGTCACGAGCACGTCGTCGCCCGACGGCGTGCCGACCACGATCTCGCCGGTGCGCCCGAGGCCGTTCCAGTCGTCGAGGATCCTCCACACGCGGCCCGGACCGAAGCCCAGTGCCACCGCGCCGGTCAGCCGGCCGCCGGCGAGCACCGGCGCCACCGCGAAGGCCAGCGGCTCGAGCGACGCGCCGTAGGTCTGGAAGGGCGTGAGGTCGGCCTGGAGCAGGGCGGTCGCGCGGTTGAAGCCGAGGGCCAGCGGGGAGGTCGCCAGCCCTCCGGTGAGGAGAGAGGCGCCGCGTGGGAAGGCGTCGTCGGAGGAGTGGACGATCCTCCCGTCGGCGTCGAGCAGCAGGGCGTGGGAGAATCCGAGGGACGAGGCCAGTGCGTCGGGGAAGGGCATGGCACCGTCGTCGGCGTCACCCTCGGCGGCGGCGACCCGGCCGCGGCCGATGAGCCTGGCGACGTCGGGCACGAGCGCCGCCGCGGTGGCCTCGCGCAGCCGGTCGGCGGCGTACTCCTCGATCTCCTCCGCCTTGGAGGCGGCGATGCGGGCCAGATTGGAGCGCACCGAGACCTCGAGGGTCCGCGTGGCGAGCCGGGCCGTGGTCGCCGTGAGGATCGCGCAGGGCACCAGCGCGATCACGAGAAACCAGAACAACAGCCGGCCGACGATCGACCGCCTGTTGCGCGCCGGCGCCGTCACCGCCCGGGCGGCGCTCATGGCGCTCCTCCGGTGGCCGGCGCGGCCGGCGGCGGGGCGGTGGCGCCGTCTCCGGTGGCGCCGACGCCGTTGCGGCGGTTGGCACGGGCACGCTCCATCGCGGCGACGAACCGGGTCCATTCGCCGCGCGATCGGGTGGGCGGGAAGGGCACGGGCCGCGTGGGCGACCCCTCCGACCAGACCCGGTCGACAAGGCCGTCCGGGCGCACCCTGCCGACGGCGAGATTCCGCCAGGCATGCTGCGTCGTCGGATCGACCGCCACGATTCCCTCGAGCGAGGCGAGCGTCTGCCGTCGGATCGCCGCACGGACGGCCACCACGTCGGCGGTCCCCGCCGATCGCACCGCTTCCGCCCACAGTCGGATCGCCTCGTAGGCGGTGATCGCCTGCTCGGACACCGCGCGCTCCGTGCCGTAGGCGCGGCTGAAGGAGCGGG
Organism: uncultured Planctomycetaceae bacterium; assembly: GCA_903885855.1. Taxonomy (GTDB): domain Bacteria; phylum Planctomycetota; class Planctomycetia; order Pirellulales; family UBA1268; genus QWOP01. Next base: position 14,182 of record CAISKG010000437.1, on the reverse strand, counting down.
CGATGTCGCGGGTCGCGGGGCGCTCGGCGTCGCCGATGGCACCCTGGAAGCAGGTGGCGGCGACGTAGGCTCCGGTGACGTCGTCGCGCGGCATGGCGCGGAGATCCTCCTCGTTCACCGAGAGGAGGAGCACGGGGAGATCGGCGGTGCCGAAGCCGGCCTCGCGCAGCCGGCGGAGGAGCTGGCCGGCACCGTCGGCGCCGAGCAGGCAGCAGACCACGTCCGGCTCGGCGGCCACGATCCGGCCGATCACGGCGGCCAGATCCCCGCCGGCGCTCGGCACCACCTCGTCGCCCACCAGGCTGGCGTCACCGGCGGAGAGTTGGTCGGAGGCGTAGGCCGCGGCGCAGCGCGACCAGGAATCGTCGGCGCCCACGAGGAAGAACCGCGACGCCGAGAGGACGCGGCGGCACCAGGCCAGCGCCGGACCGAGATGCTGATTCGGCAGGGGGCCGAGTGACACGACCGCCGCCGACTCGTCGAATCCCTCGTGCCGCGCCGGGAACACCAGCAGGTGTTCCGCCGCCTCCACCGTCGACACCACGGCGCGCCGCGTGGACGCGGACGAGCAGCCCACGAGCACGTCCACCTTGTCCTCGCGGATCAGCCGCTCGGCGCGCTTGGCGAACGTGGCGGGGTCGGATGCCCCGTCGGCCACGATCCGCTCCACGCGCCGCCCGAGCAGGCCGCCGGCGCGGTTGATGTCGTCGATGGCGAGCGTCTCCGCTTCCACCAGGACGCGATCGCGGGCGGCGGAGGGGCCGGAGAGGGAGTGGAGGATGCCGACCCGGATCGGGATCTGCCGCGCGGGAGCCCCGCCGGCGAGCCACCATCCCAGCAGCGCCGGCGGCAGCGTGAGGAGCAGCCACGGCCACGGGGACCGCCACCACGCGGCCGGACGGCCTACCGGGGCGGGGGAAGGGGCGGGTGGCGGCCGTCTCGTCATGGCGGATGGGGGGGCACGACGCGGAAAGCGGGCCGAAGATCTCCCAATCTTCGCCCATGAACCCCCTCGGGGCGACCCCCTGGCGGAGGATTTCCGCGACCAGGCAATCCCCGCCCGGACGGCAGGACCGGTCCTGGCGGTCCTGCCAGCGTCGGGGCACCGATCCCCGCGCGGCCGCGGCCCTGCCCGCAGCCGGGGCGGCTGCCCGGATCAGCCCGCTTTGGAGCGCAGCGAGGGGGCGGCGTCGGTCGCCGCCGCGTCGTCGGCCACGCGCAGGCGGAGCGTGGTCGGGGGGGGACGCCGTTCCTGGGTGAACCCGCGCTTGCCGGCGCCGAGGAACTCGCGCAGATGGACGACCGGCCCGCCGTGGAACTCCCCGGCGAGCGTGTCGAGCACGTCCTGCCAGCACAGCCCGCGCCGGAAGATGATCCGGTAGGCGTTCTTGAGATCGGCCACCTCGGCGGCGCTGTGCCCGCTGCGCCGCAGTCCGACGACGTTCAGGCCGACGATGCAGCCGCTCTGGCCGTCGACGAGCATGTAGGGGGGGATGTCCTGCGTCACCCGCGCGTGGCCGCCGACCATCGCCAGGCGGCCGATGCGGCAGAATTGGTGCACCGCGACCGCGCCCGACACGAAGGCCTTGTCGTCGACGTGCACGTGGCCGCCGAGCATCGCGCCGTTGGCGAAGATGCAGCCGGATCCGATCACGCAGTCGTGGCCGAAGTGCACGCCGGCCATCACGTAGTTGGTGTCGCCGACGACGGTGTCACTTCCCGGCTTGAGGCCGCGGTGGATCGTGACATGTTCCCGGAAGACGTTGCCGGAGCCGATCAGCAGGCGGCCGATGTCGGTGGGGCGCGCGATGTGCTGCGGGGCCCCGCCGACGACCGAGTGCTCGCAGAACTCGTTGTTCGGTCCGGCCACCACCCCCGACTTGACGATCGCGCCCGAGGCGACCACGCAGTGGTCGCCGAGTTCCACGCCCTCCTCGATGGAGGCGAAGGCGCCGACCTTCACGCCCATGCCCAGCCGGGCGTCCGGACTCACGGCGGCCAAGGGATGGATGCTCACGGCTCGTTTCCAGGGCGGGCATGGGGGCGCGCGGGACGCCGGACCGCAGGGTTATCGTCTTCCCCATGGCGAGGATTCAATGCCATTTCGGCCCGGCCACGAGCGCCCCGACCCATTTTTCCCAGGGTGCCTCGCCTCCGGGTGACGCCTGCCGCCACCGGCCGCATAGACTTGGCTCCGGAGGATGCGTGGTCTCGCCGTGAACGGCGGGACGGAAGCCGGCACCGGCATCCCCGCGGGCCGGCATGGAGGGTATTCGATGGCCAGCCGGGAGGAGCGCTACGACGCGGCGCAGCGATTGAAGGACGAGGGGAAACTGGCCGAGGCGGTCGGTGCGATGGAGGCCGTGGTGGCGGATCACCCCGATTTCGCGCTGGCGTTCTCGGCGCTGGCGGCCTGGTGCACCAAGCTCGAGCGCCACGACGAGGCGATCGCGCACGCGCGTCGCGTCTGCGACCTCGAGCCGCGCGATCCGTTCAGCTACACCACCCTCAGCGTGGCCTGCGTGCGGGCCGGAAGGATCCAGGACGCCGAAGACGCCCTGGCCCGCTCGCGGGCGTTGCAGGGGCCCTGACGGGTTTCCGCGGCGGCGCCGACGCGGCCCGGAAGCGCCGTTCGGCCCGCGTCAACGGCTGCCGGTGAGGCGGGCACCGACCGCCGGGGCCGCCGTGTCGAGCGCGAATTCGCCGAGCGACTTGTCGACGTAGGCCAGGCGCTCGAGCTCCGGCGCGGCGAGGCGTTCCTTCCGCAGACCGCGTGCCTCCGCGGCCAGCAGCGCCGCCCGGCAATCGGAGATCTGGCGGGCCTCGAAGCGGGCCACGGCCATGTGCAGGTACTTCACCGCCGAGGGATCGAGGAGCGATTCCTGGAGATCGGCGATCGCCCGGGTCGTGTCCCCCTTGGCGAGCCACACGAGGGCCCGGGTGTCGAGCACGTTGGGATGGGGCCCGAGCTGCTCCATCGACTTCTCCACCAACGGCATCGCCTCGTCGGCCCGGCCTGAATCCACCAGCACCTTGGCGAGGTTGTTGGCCACGCGGGCGGCGATCGAGGGGCTGACGGTGGGTTCGGCGAGCACCTCCCGGTAGAGGCGTTCGGCCGCCGCGGTATCGCCCACCGACTCCCGCACCACCGCGTCGACGAGCCGCAGCAGCATCGATTCGGGGTCGGCCCGCCGGGCGCGATCCGCCAGCTGCACGAGCTTCGCGTCGGCGTCGGGCGACGGCTGCTCGCCGTTCTTCGCGAGGATGTCGATGCCCGCGTCGAGGAGGGTGACCGCCGGCATGAGTCCCCAGGTCGTCTCGAGCGTGGTCATGGCCTCGTCCGTGCGCTGCTGCCGGCCGAGGAAACGCGCCAGGGCCACGGTGCCCTCGGGAGTGACCGCGGCGCAGTCACCGAGCAACTTCTCTGCCGCCTTCGGGAAGCCGAGCTTCTCGACGAGTTCGGCCGTCTTCACCAGCGACGGGGCGCCCTCGGGCGTGAGGGGGCCGGTCGGGATCAGCTTGCGGGCGGAGTCGGCGGCCGCCTCGCGGTCGTTCGCCGCGATCGCCAGCTGCGCCTCGGCGCGGAGCGTCATCGGGGCGTCCGGGGCCCGGTCCCGCAGCCTCACCGCCCAGGTCCGGGCGCTGATCATCTCGCCGTGCTCGAGCAGCTGCTCGACGAGCGTGGCGATCACCACCGGGGAGCATTCCTCGTCGGCGGCGATGTCGACCAGCGCCTCGCGGGCCTCGGTCCAATTGCCGAGCTTGTCGAGGAGCCAGGCGCGGAGCACCTGCTGGTCGGCGTCGAGGCGCTGACGGCGCCCGAGATCGTCGATGATCGCCACGGCCCGGCGCCACGCCTCCGGCTCGTCGCGCTCCATGAGCACGGCGAATTCCACCCTGGCGTCGTCGGGGGTGAGATTGCCCTGGGGATCGATGTTGAGCGCCACGAGGTCGCACAGCTCCATCAACTCCTTCCAGTCGATCCCGGCCGACGTGTGCCGGAGGAGCGAACGCCGCGCCCAGTAGAGGGAGGTGGTGCCCACGGCCTCGGGCATGTCGATGATCCGGCGCATCTCTTGCCGCGCCGGCACGATCTTGCCGCGGCGGATGAGGTATTCCGCCAGCAGCCTGGCGATGCGCGGGTCGGCGGGCGCCGCCTGCGTGGCGGCCCGGTAGGCCCGCTCCGCCTCGTCCTGCTGGCCGAGCATCTCCGCCGTGGCCGCCTCGACCCAGGCCTTGTTGACCCCCTCGAGCGATCCCTTGGCACGCGTCAGGCTCTCCTCGGCGGCCTTCGACTTGCCCTGCCGCAACTGCTGGCGGATCAGCTCCAGCCAGCAGTCGACACGGTCGGGGGCGAGCTCCGTGGCACGCTCGAGCGCCTCGACCACCGCGTCGTCGCGCTGGCACGCCTCCAGCAGCCGTGCGAGCCAGAGCTGGTTGTCGGCCGATGGCTCAGCGTCGCGGGTGACCCGTTCCGCCCGCGCGACGGCCGCCGCGGTGCGCCCCTCCTTGGCGTCGATGTCCGCGGCGATGCGCTGGGCGGCGAAGCCGGCCTCGGCACCGAGGTCGTCGATGAGCTTGCGCGCCTCGTCGAGCCGCCCCGCCTGATGGAGCAGGCCGACGAGGAACTTGCGCCGCTCGGGCCCGACGCCCCCCTGATCGACGGCCCGTTGGAGATGGGTGATCGCGGCGTCGTTGTTGCCGCGCAGCCCCTCGATCTCGGCGAAGCCCTGCTGGATCTGGTACCAGCCCGGCCGGTCGTTCTCCGCCTCCACCAGCAGCGCCCGCGCCCTGTCCAGGTTCGCCAGGTCGTCGGCGTCCAGCGGCGGAGGCACCACGTCGGAGCCCATCGTCTTCTCGCGTTTCAGGCGCACCTCGAGGAGGATCACCATGGCCTGCGCCACCCGGGCCTGGGGCGAGCCCAGGCCGGCGACGCTGCCGATCATCTCGGCGTACTCGCCGAGTTTGTCGACGTCGCGCTGGGCCGCGGCGAGATCGAGCAGGGCCGAATGGGTGCGCAGCTCGCCCGGCTCCATGTCGAGGATGGTCTTCGCCAGGCGCTCCGCCTCGTCGAACCGCTTCTGCTCGAACCGGATCCGCAGCAGCGACAGCAGCACCGGCACCGCGTCCTTCGACTGCAGCGTCTTGGCGGCGTTCTCGACGGCCTTGAGCGCCTCGGGGGCCCGCTCCTCCCCCTCGCTGGCCGCCACCAGCGCCTCGGAGGAGAGGACGAGCGGATGGCGCCGCGTCTCGGGGGAACGGCTCTCGATCACCTTCCGCGCCTCCTCCACCTGGCCGGAGCTGAGGAGGAGGTTCACGTACTGCGTGGTGACCGTCGGGCTGTCCGGCGAGGCCTCGAGCGCCCGGGCCGCGGTGACGATCGCCTCCGACGCCTCCCCCTTGGATCGCTGCACGTTGGAGCGCACGGTGGCCAGGAGGTCGTCGCCGATCACGGGCGACTGCGACAGGATGTCGACGAGGGCGTCGACCTTGCTCCAATCGCGCTGGTCCGCGGGGCGGGCGAGCTGGTCCTTGGTGCGCAGATCCAGCAGCGGGGCCCACAGCAGCTGCTTGGTCGCGAGCTGGTCGGGCGTCTGCGCCGCGGCGAGCGACTCGAACTCCGCCAACGCCTCCTCGTTCCTCCCGGCCAGGGCGTGCGCCGTCGCCAGCGCGATGCGGCCCTGATAGGAGCTGGGGTCGTCGGAGACGACGCGCCGTGCGGCCTCCATCAGCTCGTCGGGCTGGCCCAGGAACTGGTGGCACATCGCCAGGGCCAGGTCGACGTTGTTGACCACGGTTCGCGATGCCGCCACCAGGGGGCGCATCTGGCGGAGCAGTTCCACGGCCTGATGCCACTGCCCGCGGCTCATGTAGAGCCGCGCCTCCGCCCACATCACCGACGGCGCGTCCTCGCCCTCCACCTGCCGCAGCCTTTCGATCCGGGCGGGGATCTCGTCGAGCCGTTCCTGGTCGTAGAGCACTTCGATGAGACGGCCGAGGATGAGCGGGTTGTCCTTGACCTTCTCGGCCCCGTCGATCAGCGTCTGCGTCGCGTCCTGCACGTCGCCGAGGGCCAGGGCGATGTCGGCCCGGCCGATGATCACGCGCGGATCGTCGGCGAACTCGGTCATCCGCTCCCGGATGATCCGCTGGGCCCGCTCGAAGTTGCCCGCCTGCAGCGCGATCTCGAAGTCGGCGAACATGACCTCCGGTTTGTCGGGGGCGAGTTCGGCGGCCTTGGCCACCTCGATCCCCGCGGCGCCGGGGTCGCCGTGCGTGTAGCTCCAGCGGGCCATCGCCAGCCAGGCCATGTGTTCCCTGGGGTAGGCCTCCGGCAGGCGGCGCATCACGCGCGCGGCGCTGTCGGGATCCTTGAAACGCCGTTCGAGCAATTCGGCGACCAGCACGTAGGCGTCGATGCAATCCGGCAGCGGCTCCCAGGCGGGGTCGAAGGCCTTGGTGCCGATGTCGAAGCCGATGAGCTTCGAGGCCACCTGCGACGCCTCGTCGTAGTTGCCCGAGGCGGCGCAGGCCTGGGCGTAGCGGAGTTCGATCGAGGCGTCGGACAATTCCGCGGGCCGCTCGACCGGGGAGCCGTCCTCGTCCCCCGGCTGCGGCCCACGGAGGCGGGCCTCCCGGATGGTCGCGAAGTGCTGCTTGGCGTTGGTGGCGTTGCCGATCCGGAGGAGGAACGAGCCGAGTTTCTCGCGCAGATCCTCGTCCTCCGGGCTCTTGCGGACCGCCGCTTCGAGCGCCTCGAACGCGGCGAGCAGGTCGCGCCGATTGGCCGTCGGGGCCTGCGCCCGCTTGAGCAGCAGTTTGGCCAATTCCGCCTGGGCCTCGGCGTCGTCGGGCCGGAGGCCGACGTAGCGCACATAGAGGCCCACGGCGAGGTCGACGCGGTCCTCAGCGACCCGGTCCCGGGCCTGGGAGAGGATCGAATGGGCGTTCCTCACCACCTGATACCGGTGGAGGAAGAACACGCCGACGAGCCCGCCGACGATCGAGGTCGCCAGCAGCAGAATGAGCCGGACGTTGACCTTACGCATGCATCATCCCGCCGATTCCCGGAGGACAACCTCCGACGACAGCCGAACTCCATCCCCTTCGCTCGCGTCGCGCGCCCGTGTCGCTGGCCGGCAGCCCGTGGGCAGGCCCGCCATCCTTCCTGGACGATGCGTCTCGCCGATACCCCGCAGCCCCCGAAACCACGCCGCGCACCCTCATGATGGGGGGTGCGAGCGAGTTTCGGACCGCCGCCAGCGTCGTGGAAAAGTCTATCCGGGGCCTGCGCGATGGGGAAGGAACCGCCCGAGCGCATTGCCGGGAATCAAGGATCGCCGGAAAAAGCGGTCAAAGAAACGGGAGGGATTGGGACGAATATTCCTGCCACGCCGTCTTTCTGGCCTGGGGGGCCTCGCGCTCCCCGGTGCCCCGGAGGGCGCGCGTGTCCCCGTCCTTCGTGATCCGTCGCGAGGCCCCCGCATGCCGACTCTCTTGCCGCCCGACCCCCGCCGGGGAAGCGCCATCTGCACGCTGCTTTCGATCGCGAGCCTTTGGCTCGGTGCCGACGTGGCGACGGCGCAGTCGTTCCTGCGCCGATCCGGCGGGTCATCTCCCCCCGCTGCCGGAGCCGCCGCCGCGCCGGCCACCACGGTCCCCACGCGGTCCGCAGGAGCGCGTGCTGCGACGGCATCGCGGCCGACGACCGCCCCCGCCTCCGCCGCGACCAGTCGCGGTGGCGTGCCGCCGGCTGCGCCGGCGAAGCGGGCCGGCGCGACGCCGCCGGCGGTCGTGCGGGCCGATGGAGCCACGGCCCAGGCCGCGGCGGACGGAGGGGGCGTCGTGCAAGCGGGACGGATCGTCACCGCCGATTGCCGCCACTGCGGACGGCGCGGCTGCAACGCCTGCCGCCCCGGCGGTGGTCGGATCGCCCTGGAATGCAACGGCCGGTGCGACGCCGGCGGCTGCCCGGCGCATTGCCCGGTGCGTCCCGAACACTTCGGCTACTACCCCACCCAATGGCGCTCGTGGCCCGGTCAGGGCGTGCGGCAGGTCGCCCACTTCGATCCCGCGACGACCCCCGTCGTGCCCCCGCGGTCGCAGCTCCCCACGATGGAGGAGGAGGGCGGAAGCCCGCCCGAGGACGACGCAGCCGCCGACGGGCCGGCCGACGCCGCCGAGGTGCCCCCGATGCGCCCGGCGGTCGACGCCGCTGCCCCTCCCGCCCGGCCGGGCGGCGACGCCCCGGACGACATGCCAGCGCCCGTGCCGGCGGCGCGGGCCCCGGTGGACGAAGCCGACGGCCCGCCCCCGGAGGCTGACCCCGACGCCACCATGCCGGAGGAATCGGGGGCCGCGTCGCGGGCCCCGGCGGCCGACGAGACGGTCGCCGCGAGCCGCGGCGCCGCCGTCCGTGACGCCGCCGGCGTGCTGCTGTCGCCCCGCCGGGCTGCTCCCGCGCGACCCGCCAGCGCCTGGCGGTCGACCGCCGCGCCGCGCGAGCGACGCATCGACATCGACGAAGCCGCCGACGCCGGACCGTCGGAGGATGACGGCGCCGCCGCGCCGGCGGCGCTCATGGAGCCGAGCGTCGTCGCGGCGCCCGGCAATCCGCTCCGGCCCGCCGAGCAGCGTGCCGGGATCGACACGGCCGACCGTCGGCAGCGGGCCGGTGCCACGGAGGGATGGCGACCGGCGCGGCGCGGGTTTCCCGGCGACGCCGCCGAGACGACGCTGCGCGGCGTGACCGCCAATCCTGGCAATCCGCTCCGCTGACGGCACGGCGGCGGTGATCCGAGGGGACGCCGCCCGGCATCGGCAGCGCGGAAGAGTGCGAGAGGCGGGAGTCGAACCCGCACGCCTTGCGGCACTGGATCCTAAGTCCAGCGCGTCTGCCAGTTCCGCCACTCTCGCCCGGCAGGTTGAGTCTATCCGCATCCGGTGGCGGATCACGGTGTCCGCAGACTGTCAGCGCGACCAGGGCCCGGAGGGAAGCGACCCGCATGACCGTGATCGCAGCGGAGCGGAGGGGCGGTGCGGGTGGCGGTCCATTCCGGGCCGGCACGCCACGGCGTCGGGAGCGGGCCGGGGGGCCCGTCGGGGCGCCGCCGGATCGCCGGGCGGCCGCCGTTTCCCCCCCGGATTCGGCACGCCGGGAGTTTCTTGAAGGAAGCCGACGGCACAACTACAACAATCTCCCCTTCCTCCGACGGCCTGCCCGCCAGGGCCCGCCCGGCCGTCCCGATCCTTCCCGGAGCACGCCGCGATGACGACGCACGTTCCCCTCGTGGTGCTCGGGGGCGGACCGGGGGGGTACGCGGCCGCCTTCCTCGCCGCCGACCTCGGCATGGAGGTGGCCATCGTCGAGCGCGACGAACGCCTCGGCGGCACCTGCCTGCTCCGCGGTTGCATCCCCTCCAAGGCCCTCCTCCACGTCGGTCGGGTGCTGGCCGAGGCCCGCGAACTCGATGCCTGGGGGATCGACCTGGGCAAGCCGAAGGTCAAGCTCGACGCCCTCCGGGCCCGCAAGGACAAGGTGATCACCACGCTCACCGGCGGCCTGGGGCAATTGGCGCGCCGCCGCGGGGTGCGGCTGATCCATGGGGCGGCCCGGTTCACGTCGTCGTCGGCCCTCGAGGTCGCCGGGGCGGAGGGCACGCAGACGGTCACCTTCGACCACTGCATCCTCGCCAGCGGGTCGCGGCCGGCGCGGATCCCCGCCTTCGACCTCCCCACGCCGCGCGTCATGGACTCGACGTCGGCCCTCGAGCTCCAGGAGATCCCCGACTCGCTCCTGGTGATCGGCGGCGGTTACATCGGCCTGGAGATGGGGACGGTGTACGCCGAGCTCGGCGCGCGCGTGACGTGCGTGGAGCTCACCGACACGCTCCTTCCCGGTGCCGACCGCGATCTCGTCAAGCCGTTGCAGGCCCGGCTGGAGAAGCTCTTCGAGACGATCCACTTGAAGACCAAGGTGGCGGGCCTCGAGGAGCGGAAGAAGGGGATCCTCGTGCGTTTCGAGGGGCCGGAGGGGCCCTTCGAGAAGGAATTCGCCCGGGTTCTCGTGGCGGTGGGGCGCCGCCCCAATTCCGACGGCATGGGGCTCGAGAACACCGGCGTCACGATCGATCCCAAGGGATTCGTGGTGGTGGACGGCCAGCAGCGCACCAGCGACCCGCGGATCCTCGCCATCGGCGACGTCTGCGGGGAGCCGATGCTCGCCCACCGGGCCAGCCACCAGGGCAAGGTGGCGGTGGAGGCGCTCCACGGCGATCCCGCCCTGTTCGCGCCGCGCTGCATCCCGGCGGTCGTGTTCACCGACCCCGAGATCGCCTGGGCCGGGCTCACCGAGCAGGAGGCGAAGGCCTCCGGCCGCGCCGTGGAGGTGAGCCGCTACCCCTGGGCCGCCAGCGGCCGCGCCCAGGCGCTGGGGCGCACCGAAGGCCTGACGAAGATGCTCGTCGATCCGGAGACCGACACCGTGCTCGGGGTGGGGATCGTGGGAGCGGGCGCCGGCGAGCTCATCGCCGAAGGCGCGCTGGCGATCGAGATGGCCGCCACGGCCCGCGATCTGGCCGAGACGATCCACGCCCATCCCACCCTCGGCGAGACGGTGGCCTTTTCGGCGGAGAACTACTTCGGCACCGCCACCGAGATCTACCGGCCGCGGTCGGAAGCGGCCCGGTCGTGAGGCCCGCCGCCGGCGTGGGGGGGGCCGCCCCAACCCGCCCGCGGTCCGGCCCCCGCCACGCGGCGCGGGGCCTCGCGGAGCGATTCGGAACCCGTTGGACGAAAACGACTTCCGCGCTTCGAGCCGAGGGGAAACGGCCTTTACGCTCCCCGGCAAGGGCGGAATAATGGGGAAAGTTTGCCAGTCTCTCCCGGAGTAGCCCATGGCGAGCCCCGACATCGACGAAACCGGCCGCGCCCCCCACACCGGGGACGCCGTCCGTGACCAGGCCCGGGACGTCGAGGCACAGGTCTCCCGGTTCGACGGGGCCTCGCCCCCTGGGGCGTCCCACAGCCCGATGGCCATCGGGCGCGGGGGGGATCTGGCGGGCGGTCAGCCGGTGCCCGTGGATGGCACCGCCGCGGTCGACACCGACCCGACCGAAACCCGCGAGTGGCTCGACTCGCTCCGCTACGTGCTCTCCAGCCGCGGGGAGGATCGGGCCGCCTATCTGCTCCATGCCCTCGAGCAGGAGGCCTACCGCCTCGGCGTGTCGATCCCGTTCTCGGCCACCACCCCCTACATCAACACCATCCCGGCGGAGGATCAGCCGCCCTTTCCGGGCAACCGCGAGCTCGAGCGACGGATCAAGAGCATGATCCGCTGGAACGCGATGGCGATGGTGGTGCGGGCCAACCGCGAGGACAAGAGCATCGGCGGCCACATCTCCACCTTCGCGTCGTCGGCGACGCTGGTGGAGGTGGCGATGAACCACTTCATCCGCGGCCGCGGCGACGACTTCTCCGGCGATCAGGTCTATTTCCAGGGGCACGCCTCCCCCGGGATCTACGCCCGGGCGTTCATCGAGGGGCGGATCGGCGAGCGGCAGCTGGAGAACTTCCGCCGCGAGCTCGCCGACGGCGGCGGGCTTTCGAGCTACCCGCATCCCTGGCTGATGCCTGGGTTCTGGGAGTTTCCCACGGTGTCGATGGGCCTGGGACCGCTGATGGCGATCTACCAGGCGCGGTTCAACAAGTACCTGCAGGACCGCGGCATCAAGGACACCAGCCGCCAGCACGTCTGGTCGTTCATCGGCGACGGCGAGACCGACGAGCCCGAGACCCTCGGCGCCCTGACGCTCGCGGCCCGCGAGAAGCTCGACAACCTGATCTTCGTCATCAACTGCAATCTGCAGCGGCTCGACGGCCCGGTGCGCGGCAACGGCAAGATCATCCAGGAGCTCGAGGGGCTGTTCCGCGGCGCCGGCTGGAACGTCATCAAGGTCATCTGGGGCGACGATTGGGATCCGCTCCTCGACAAGGACGACGAGGGGCTGCTCGTGCAGCGGATGAACGAGGTCATCGACGGCCAGTATCAGAAGTACGTCGTCATGCCCGGCGGCTACATCCGCGACCACTTCTTCGGGGCCCATCCGAAGCTCTCGGAGATGGTGGCCCACCTCTCCGACGAGAAGCTCAAGAAGCTGAAGCGCGGCGGGCACGATCCCGAGAAGGTCTACGCCGCCTACGCCGCGGCGATGCAGTGCCACGGCAAGCCGACGGTGATCCTCGCCAAGACGATCAAGGGCTACGGCCTCGGCGAGGTCGGCGAGGGGCGCAACGTCACCCACCAGCAGAAGAAGCTCAACGAGGACGAGCTGCGGGCCTTCCGCTCGCGCTTCGGGATCCCGATCTCCGACGACGAGGTGGCCAAGGCGCCGTTCTACCGGCCGCCGGAGGATTCCCCGGAGATGAAGTACCTGCGCGAGCGCCGCGAAGCGCTCGGCGGGTTCGTCCCCTCGCGTCCCGTCGAGTCGCCGCGCCTCAAGACGCCGACGCTGGCCGAGTACGTCCCCTTCATCGAGAAGAGCGCCGGCCGCGAGGTCTCGACGACGACCGGCGCGGTGACGCTGATGGCGTCCCTGCTCAAGGACAAATCGGTGGGGCGCTACATCGTGCCCATCGTGCCCGACGAGTCGCGCACCTTCGGCATGGATCCGCTCTTCAAGCAGTGCGGCATCTACGCCCACACCGGGCAGCTCTACGAGCCCGTCGATTCCGATCAGCTCCTCTACTACCGCGAGGCCAAGGACGGGCAGATCCTCGAGGAGGGGATCACCGAGGCGGGGAGCATGTCGAGCTTCATCGCCGCCGGCACCGCCGCCGCCAGCCACGGCGTGCCGATGATCCCGATCTTCATCTACTACTCCATGTTCGGCTTCCAGCGCATCGGCGACCTCGTGTGGGCCGCCTGCGACAGCCGGGCACGCGGCTTCATGCTCGGCGGCACGGCCGGCCGGACGACGCTCAACGGCGAGGGGCTGCAGCACCAGGACGGCCACAGCCACCTCTTCGCCATGGCCTACCCGACCGTCAAGGCCTACGACCCGGCCTTCGTCTACGAGACCACCGTCATCATGCTCGACGGCCTCGAGCGGATGTACGGCAAGGGGGAGGACTGGATCTATTACCTGACGATCTACAACGAGAACTACGAGATGCCGCCGATGCCGGCCGGCTGCCAGGAGGGGATCGTGCGGGGCTGCTACCGCCTCCGCGAGATCGCCGCCGAGGGTGCGGCCAAGGGGGGCAAGGGGGCGAAGAAGGCCAAGGGCGCGCTGCCGCCGGTGCAGCTCCTCGGCAGCGGCGCGATCCTGCGCGAGGTGATCCGGGCCGGCGAGATCCTCGCCGAGCGCTGGGGGGTGTCGAGCACGGTGTGGAGCGTGACGAGCTGGAAGGAATTGCGCCGCGAGGCGCTCGCCTGCCGCCACTGGAACATGCTCCACCCCGACGAGGCCCCGCGGCGCAGCTACCTCGAGGAGACGCTCGGATCGGCCGAGGGGATCTTCGTGGCCGCCAGCGACCACGTCCGCTCGGTGCCGGAGCAGCTCGATCCCTGGATTCCGGGCGGCCTGTTCGCGATGGGCACCGACGGCTTCGGCCGCAGCGAATCCCGCTCCCGTCTCCGCCGTCACTTCGAGGTCGACGCGGAGTGCATCGCCGTGGGCGTGCTCTCGCGCCTCGCCGCCGCCGGGGCGCTGGGCGCCGAGGTGGTGGCCGAGGCGATCACGGCCTTGGGGGTCGATCCGGAGAAGATCGACCCCGCCAGTGCCTGACGTCGCGCCGTCCGCCGAACGTGCCGGACGTGCGTCGGCCCCGTCCCTTCCATCCCGCTCCTCCCCCATCCCACTCCCGCCATGGCCATCGAGTTCAAACTGCCCGATCTCGGCGAGAACATCGCCTCCGGTGACGTCGTCAGCGTGTTCGTCTCCCCGGGCGACGTCGTGAAGCCCGGCCAGGCGCTCCTGGAGGTGGAGACCGACAAGGCGGTCATCGAGGTCCCCTGCCCTCCCGGCGGCCGCGTGGCGAGCGTGCTCGTCAAGAAGGGGGACACCGTCAAGGTCGGCCAGACCCTCGTGACGCTCGACGCCGCGGGCGCCGCGCCGGCCGCCCCCGCCGCCCCGGCCAAGGCCAAGCCCGAGCCCGCGTCTGCGCCGGCCGCCCCGGCGGC
>CAISKG010000436.1 GCA_903885855.1 uncultured Planctomycetaceae bacterium | reverse complement strand
GGCTCCCACTCCTACCTCACCCCCACCGCCGACCGCTTCGCCGCCACGGCGTCGGCCGTGGCCGTCCTCGGCGGCGGTACGCTCGGGGAGGGGCTCGTCGCCACCGGCCTGCCGGCGGCGCCGGCCCGGCACGACGAGATCCGCGCCGGGCTCGCGGCGGCGCGTGCGCGCTCCCCGCGCCTCCCGCTGGTCGACGAGGCGGAGGCGCGGACGATCCTCGGCGCAGCGGCGGGCGCCGACGGGCCGGTGCCGGGCTGGATGCGGCTTCTGGCCTGGTTCCCCGTGGCCGGTCCGCGGATGGCGAGGGCGTTTCTCATCTCGGCCGAGGCGCCGGGGATCGACCCGACGGACCGGGCGCTCCTCCGCTGGACGGTGGCCCGGCGCAACCGGGCCTGGTACGCGCTTTCGCTCGCCGAGGCCGACCTGCGCCGGGCGGGCTTCGACGACGCGCGCCTGGCCGACCTCGCCGGCGATCAGGCCACGCTCGACGGGGCCCAGCGGGCGCTGCTGGTCGTCGCCGACACCCTCGCCGCCAGCCCGGTGGCCTGCACCGACGCGCAGTTCGGCGCGGCGCTCGAGGCCACCTCGCCGGCGACGATGACGCGCGTCGTCCACGAGGTGGCGATGGAATCGCTCCTCGACCGTTTCACCGAGGCGGCGGGCCTTCCGGCGGAGTGACGCCCCCCCGGAGCGGCCCCGCGGTCAGTCGTCGGAGAGCAGCTCGGCCCACCCGTGCGCGCCCCCCAGGTGGCGCAGCGAGATCTTCACCGCCGCCATCATCGGGTAGGCGAGGATCAGCCCCAGCACCCCCCAGGTCCAGCCCCAGTAGGAGAGCCAGAGGAAGAGGAGCGTGGGATCGAGGTTCAGCGACTTCCCGGAGAAGCGCAGCTCCAGGAAGTCGATCCACAGCACGCGGTTGACCAGCACGAGGGTCGAGAGCACGAGCGCCGGCACCAGCGGCAGGTCGATGAACGACAGCAGCATCGGCGGCAGGCAGGCCGCCCAACTGCCGATCGCGGTCACGTAATTGGCGGCGAAGAACAAGAACGCCCACAGCGGCCAGTGGTCGAGCCCGAAGGCCCACATGATGGCCCCGGCACAGACCCCCATCCCCGCCCCCACGAGCGTCTTCACCGTCATGAAGCGCTCCATGGAATCGGAGATCCCCTCGCCGACGGCGAGGATCCGCTCGCCGCGCTCGCCGGGAAAGGCGCGGCGCACGCGGGCGGCGAACTTCCGGCTCCCGAGGAAGAGGAACACGAGGTAGCAGAAGACGAGCACGATCAGCTCGGCCGCGTCGATCCCCTTGGCGAAGACGTAGTTGAGCACGTCGCGGCTCGAGACCCGGAACAGGCCGCTGAGCGAGGGGCGCGCCGGCGGAGCCGGCCCGGCGGCGTCCGCGTCGGTCCCCGCGGCGGCGGGCTCACCGGCGTCGGGTGCGGCGGGCTCCCCGGCCGCCGGCGCCTCGGCGCCGAGCCGGCCCGTCCAGGCGGTGATCAGGGCGCCGATCCGGTCCTCGTAGCGCGGCCAGCTGCGCCGGAAGGATTCCCCCTCGCGCCACATGAACTGCGCGAGGAGCACCGAGGCGATGAGGAACAGCCCCACGAGCGTGGCGTAGGCGGTCAGGGGGCGCATCCCCAGCCGGCCGAGCATCTTCACGCCGAAACGCGTGGCGTAGAACACGAACAGCGCCACCAGGAACGGCTGCAGCACCGGGCCGAGGTACGTCACCGCCGCGCCGCCCACCACCAGCGCGATCACCACCAGCGCCGTGTCGGCCACGGTGTCGCGCGGCGGGGTCGGCGGCGCGGGAGGGGCCTGGGCATCCATCGCGGGGCTCCGGGGAGGGCCGTGCCGGGGAGACGGCCCGCGGGGCAGTATCGCCGCCGGAGGGCGGAGGAAAAAGACGGCGGCGGCCCCCGGGCGGGTATCCTGACGCCACCCCCGCGAGGCGCGAGCCGTGGACGCCCCCCCCGACATCGACGACGACGTCCGCACGCTCGCCTCCATGGGCTACGCCCAGGAACTCGACCGGCGCATGGGGGGATTCTCCAACTACTGCATCTCGCTCTCCATCATCTGCATCCTCGCCGGCGGCATCACCTCGCTGCCGGCGGGGCTGTGTGCCGGGGGCGGGGCGAGCGTCGGCCTGGGCTGGCCGCTGGCGAGCCTGGTGGCGCTCGCGTTCGCCGCCACGATGGCCGACGTCGCCTCGGCCTTCCCCACCGCCGGCGGCCTCTACCACTGGTCGGCGATCCTCGGCGGCCGCGGCGGGGGCTGGGCGACCGCGTGGTTCAACCTCGCGGGGCTCGTCACGGTGCTGGCGGCGATCGACGTGGCGCTGGTGCAGTTCTGCTTCGGGGCCTTCGCTCCGGCGGCGGGCTGGTCGCCCGAGGAGACCGGCCGCGTGCTCGGCGGCCTGTTCGCGTCGGCGCCGCTCGGCGCGGCCCTGTCGCCGGCCGGCCCCGCCCTCGGGCCGCTCGTGCTGCAGTGGATCGCCGTCGCGCTCCTGGTGGCCTCGCAGGCGGCCCTCAATCACTTCGGAATCCGCGCCACCTCGCGCATCACCGACGCCAGCGGCTGGCTGATCCTCGTCGTCTCGCTCGCGCTCACCGTGGCGCTCCTGGTCACCGCCCCGGTGCTCGTTCCCGGGCGGCTCCTCGAGGTGTCGAACTTCACCGGTCTGCCGGAGGGGGAGCCGGTCTGGCCGCGCACGGAGAGCGTCCTGTGGGCCTTCGCGCTGGGCCTGCTCCTCCCGGCCTACACGATCACCGGCTTCGACGCCTCGGCCCACGTCGCCGAGGAGACGGTCCACGCGGCGCGCGAGGTGCCGCGGGCCATCCTCCGCGCGGTGGCGGTGTCGGCCGTGGCCGGCTTCGTGATGCTCGCGAGCCTGGTGATGGCGATCCCCGACCTGCGCGAGGCGGCCGCGCAGGGGGGCAACGCCTTCTTCTGGACGCTCGACCGGCTCCTCCCGCCGGTGCCGCGCTACGCCTTGCTCCTGGGCATCGCCGCCGCCCAGTACGCCTGCGGCCTGGCGACGGTGACGAGCGCCTCGCGGATGGTCTACGCCTTCGCCCGCGACGGGGGGCTGCCCTGGTCGGGCTTCCTGCGGCGCGTCAGCGGCGCGCACCGCACGCCGGCGGCGGCGATCTGGGCGGTGGCGGGGCTGGCGGCGCTGTTCACGGCGACGGTGCCCTACCTGACGATCACCGCCGTCTGCGCCATGCTGCTGTACGTCTCCTACCTCATGCCGACCCTCGCCGGGCTCCTGGTGCGCGGCGGCCGCTGGACGCGCCGCGGCCCCTGGTCGCTGGGGGCGGCGTGGCGGCCGCTGGCGCTGGTGTGCGTGCTCGGGGGGGTGGGGCTGTGCGTGATCGGCGTCCAGCCCCCGAACGCCGTCGCCGGGCGGATCGTGCCCGCCTTCGCGGCCCTCCTCGGGGCGTGGTGGTTCCTCTTCAAGCGCCGCCACTTCCCCGGCCCCCCGCGGCTCCATTCGCTCGCCCACGACGCCGCCCCATGACCGCCGCGCGGCTGGCCACGGTCGTCGGGCTCGACTTCGGCACCACCACCTCCGCGGCGCTCGTCGGCGAGGCCGAGATCCGTCGCCACGCCGTCACGGGCCGGATGGAGCTCGCCTCCCCCCGCGAGGTCTTCCGCTCGCCGCTGGTCTTCACGCCGCTCGACGGCGACCGCCTCGATCTCGCCGCCGCCGAGCGTCTCCTCGACGCATGGCTGGCGGCGGGGGAGGTCGATCCCGCCCGTCTCGTCGGCGGCGGCGCGCTGCTGACGGGCCTCACGGCGCGGCGCGACAACGCCGCCGGGCTCGTGGCCGCGGTGCGCCACAGGCTCGGCTCGGCGCTCGTCGCCACCGCCGACGATCCCTGCCTCGAGTCGTGGGTCGCCTTCCAGGGGGCGTGCGCCCCACTCTCGCGCCGCCACGCCGGGCGCTGGTTCGTCCATGCCGACATCGGCGGCGGCACGGCCAACCTCGCCCTCGGCCGCGACGGCGAGGCGACGGCCACCGGATCGCTCTTCGTGGGCGCCCGGCACGTGCGCCTCGAGCCGGGCACGCGGCGCGTCGTCGCCCTCTCGCCACAGGCCGAGGCGCTCGCGGCGGCGCTTCGGATCGACGCCGCGCCGGGAGCGGAGATCGCCGAGGCCGACGTGGCGCGGTTCGTCGGCTGG
>CAISKG010000435.1 GCA_903885855.1 uncultured Planctomycetaceae bacterium | reverse complement strand
CGCCGGCGAGGCCTGGCGGCACGACGGCACCGCCTTCGACGAGACAGCGGCCTCCGCCGGTCTGCCGCCGGCGGAGCCGGCGCGCTTGCACCGGGAGGAGGGCGAGCCGCTCCCCGCCATGCCGGGTCGCGTCGTGCCCGCGGCCGCCCTGCTGCCGGCGGCCATCGAGCCGATCCACGTGGTGCGCGAGGGGGACTCGTGGTGGGCCATCGCCGAGGCGGCCTACGGCGACGGCCGCTATTACAAGGCCCTCTTCGCCTGGAACCGCTCCCTCGACCCGCGCACGAGCCTGACCCCCGGCACGCGGCTCGACGTGCCCGAGGAAGCCCAGCTGCGGGCGGCGTGGGGCAGGCTCGTCCCCGATCCCGGCCGCTGAAGGCGTCGCGGGGGCCCGGCCCCGAGACGACGACGCCCCCGCCAGGACGAGCCGGGCGGGGGCGTGTGGGCGTGCGTGCCGGAGGACGGTGGCGGGGTCGGCCCCCGGCGGATCACCTGCCGCCGAACTTGTACGCGGTGTTCTTCGGGTCGAAGTCCGCGTCGGTGAAGCCGTTGTTGATCTTCACGTTCATGTAGGTGTACTCCTCCATGAGCTGCGGCTGACCGCCGGCCTCGAGGGGCCAGTCGTACGACTCGTAGCGGATCGGGATCGAAAGCTCGTCGTCGATGAAGACCCGCGCCAGGTGGAAGCGGAAGTTCTTCCGCGGCTGCGGGTGGCTCACCTGCACGCAGGTGCAGACCCGGCCGTTGACCTTGGCGTTGGGGTAGAAGTTGACCTCGCAGTCGTCGAACTTCGAGTCGTAGCGGGCCACCTCCACGAGGCGCTTGGCGAGGTTCTCGACGCCGATCTCGGTGACCGGGTAGCGCTGGCCCGACATCGCCAGCATGCTCTGCGGCTTCACCGACACCGTGCCCACCAGAGCCCGCACGCCGCTGCCGGCATGGGCGAGCATGTTGCCGTCGTTGCGGCCGTCGACGTAGATCACCTCCTGGCCCTTGACGCTGTCGGGGCCGAGGAAGGAGAGGTAGACGCTGAACGGCTTGTGGCGGATCTTCGCGAACATGTACTCGTGTTCGCCGAGACGCCCGTCGATCAACTCGCGCTTCACGATGGTGGCGGAGTAGTCGGTGATGTTGGCGTTGATGCTCGCCAGCCCCTTCTCCGCCATCTCGAGCGCCGGCTGCAGGGGATGGACGCCCCCGGGGAACGGCTCGGCGGCGGGGGAGCCGACGTTGCCGCGCGGCAGGCCGCCGTTGGGGAGCAGGCCGGGGCCGAGATCGGAGGCCTGCTGGCCGAAGGCCGTGGATCCGACCGCCGCCGTGAAGAGCCCCGCCGCGAGGAGCATGCCGAAACGGACGGCACCCCGATCGATCCCTCGTGCCCAGCCCATCGCAATCCCTCCATGGTTTCGAAGGGGGCGCGACGCCGCTTCCCTCCGCGTGTACCAGTTCATCGCCCGCTCCCGAACCAGCCATGAGCGGCCGGGCTCCGCCCGGCACGGCCGTCAGAACCCGACGGCTCGCCAGGTGCCCACGCCGGTCGGGGCGGCGGGGAGTCTAGCGGCGGCGCGGGGGCGGAACCACGTCATCTTTGCCCACGTTCCGGCCCGGTTTCCCCGGCCCATGCGGCGGGAAACCCGAGTCGCCTTGCCCACCCCGCCCCCCGCAACCATGCTCGGAAGGAGGTTTCCCCCCCGCCCGCGACGCTCCCCGATGGCCACCGTCGACTCTCCCGCGCCCACCCCGCAGCTGCTCGTGGTCCGCATCGAGTCGGAGCCGTTCGCCGAGCACACCTACGTCGTCGCGCCGGCCGGGGGGCGGGAGTGCGTGGTGATCGACCCCGGCTTCGAGCCCGGGGCGGTCCTCGCTGCGATGGCGAAGGCCGGGGTGCGGCCGACGGCGATCCTCCTCACCCACGGCCACTCCGATCACATCGCCGGCGTCCGCGGGGTGCTCGGCGCGTTCCCGGCAATCCCGGTGTGCATCGGCCGGGGCGACGCCGTCAAGCTCGTCGACCCGATGGCCAACCTCTCCGGCGTGTTCGGCGTGCCCATCACCGCGCCGCCGGCCGACCGGCTCCTCGATCACGGCGAGCGCTTCACCGCCGCCGGCCTCGACTTCGAGGTCCGCGCGATCCCGGGCCACTCCTCCGGGCACGTCGTGTTCCTCGTGGCGGGCACGCAGCCGCCGGTGGTCTTCGGCGGTGACGTCCTCTTCCGCGAGGGGATCGGACGGACCGATTTCCCCGACGGGGATTTCACCGCCCTGGCCGAGGGCATCGACCGCCACCTCTACTCGCTGCCGGACGAGACGGTGGTCTTTCCGGGGCATGGTCCCGAGACGACCGTCGGCCACGAGCGCCGCCACAACCCCTTCGTCGCCGACGCCGGCGACGATTGACCCCCGGCCCGACGGCCACCCACACTCTCCGCATGCTCTCCCCCGCCGAACCCTTCTCGCGCCGCCAAGGCCCCGGCACGGCCGCCCCCGGCCCGAGCGGGCGCACGGCCTTCTGCCGCGCCTCGGGGCTGGGGCTGGCGGCGCTGGCCCGGCTCCTCTCGGGCGCGAGCGTGCGCTGGATCGCCAGCCAGCCCGACACCTGCCAACGCGTCTACTTCGCCAACCACACCAGCCACCTCGACGCGCTGCTGATCTGGTCGGCGCTGCCGCAGTCCGTCCGCGAGCTGACGCGCCCCGTGGCCGCCAAGGATTACTGGTCGCGCGGCTTCGTGCGCCGCTGGCTCGCCGAGGAGGTCTTCGACGCCCTCCTCATCGACCGCACCGACATCAAGGTCAGCCAGAGCCCCGTCGACCTGATGATCCGGGAGATCGGCACCACCAAGTCGCTGATCGTGTTCCCCGAGGGGAGTCGGAGCGTCAGCGGCGAGATGGGGGAGTTCAAGAGCGGGCTCTACTACCTGGCCAAGAAGCGCCCCGACATCGAGCTGGTGCCGGTGCACATCGACAACCTCAACCGCATCCTGCCGCGCGGGGAGTTCCTCCCCGTGCCCCTCCTCTCCTGCATCAGTTTCGGCCCGCCCATGTGGCTCGAGCAGGGGGAGGCGAAGGCCGACTTCCTCGTCCGTGCACGGAGGGCCGTGCTGGCGCTCAAGGAATGAACGCCCCCGCATTGAACGACACGCGCACCGTCGCCCTGATCACCGGCGTCCTCCTCCTCCTCACGGTGGCGACCGCCGTGGGGCAGTTCCTCGCGCGCCACCCCGACCGGGGCCTCGACCCGGCCGCGGTGCGATCCTTCAACCTGCGCCTGCGCGGCTGGTGGATCATGTGCACGGTGCTGGCGGCGGCCTTCTGGCTGGGCACGACCGCCACGGTGGTGCTCTGCGGGCTGGTGTCGTTCTGGGCGCTGCGGGAATTCATCACGCTCACGCCCACGCGCAAGGGGGACCACCGCGCGTTGTTCTGGGTGTTCTTCCTGTTCACGCCGCTGCACTACATCCTCGTGGCCTACGATCGCTACGACCTGTTCAGCGTCTTCCTCCCCCTCTACGGCACGCTCTTCGTGCTGGCGCGCGTGGCGCTGGCGGGGGACTACAAGCGCTTCCTCGAGCGCACCGCCAAGATCCAGGCGGGGCTGATGGTGTGCGTCTACTGTCTGTCGTTCGCCGCCGCGCTGCTGCACGTGCGGATCGGCGGGGAGGCCGGCGGCCGCGACGCCAATTTCCGCCTCCTCTTCTTCCTCATCCTGCTGGTGCAGTTCGCCGACTGCATGCAGTACGCCTGGAGCCGGATGGCGGGACGGCGGCCGGTGGCCGCCGAGGTGAGCTCGACGCGCACCTGGGAGGGGCTGATCGGCAGCGCCACCAGCACCGCGCTGTTGGCCGCGGTGCTGTGGTGGGCCGCGCCGCCGTTCGAGCCCTGGCAGGCGGCACTGGCCGGATTCGTCGTGGCCGTGATGGGCTTCGCCGGCGGGATGACGATGTCGGCGATCAAGCGCGACCGAGGCGTCAAGGATTACGGCACGCTGGTCGTCGGCCACAGCGGCGTGCTCGACCGGATCGATTCGATGTGCTTCGCCGCCCCGGTCTTCTACCACCTCACCCTGCTGGTGATGGGGCAAGGCGCGGGGTGACGCCGCCGCCTCAGGGGGCGGGTGCGACGGGGGGCGCGTCGGCCGCGGGCTCCCCCGGCACGCGGCGCGCCTGCAGCGCGTAGATCGACCGCCGTCCCCCCACGGCCGCCACGGGGCGGACCGGCGTCGACGACGGCGCGGCGGGGGCGGCGGGCCGGGCCGGAGCCGCCGGGAGCGCGGCCACCGACCCGCTGCCGGCGGG
>CAISKG010000434.1 GCA_903885855.1 uncultured Planctomycetaceae bacterium | reverse complement strand
TGGCCCGGCCGCGCCACGCCAGATTCGTCGAGGCCGGGCCGGCGCCGCGGCGGCGGCGGTAGGGCTTTTCAGGGGGAAATCACGCGCGATGGCACCCGTCGGAGACGACCCCCCCGCGCGTCAGCCCCGGGTCGGCCCCGCGGCCGCGGCCGTGCTGGGCTGCATCCGCTTCTACCAACGGGCCCTGAGCCCGTGGCTCGGCCGCAACTGCCGCTTCGTGCCCACCTGCAGCGAATACTGCGCCGAGTCGGTGCGCCGGCACGGCGCGGTGCGCGGCGTGCTGCGCGGCCTGCGGCGCATCGCGCGCTGCCATCCGTGGAGCCGCGGAGGCTACGATCCCCCCTGATCTCCGTGGCGTCCCGACGGCCGCGCGCCCTCGGCGCGGAGGAGGGTGATCACCGGCCCGTTGGGGGCTGGGAAGCCGGACGGATCGAGGGCGGACACCGGCCTCCACGCGAAGGGCGCGCGCGGCACGGCGGCGTCCTCGGGCCGACAGCGGAGGAAGCGGATCTCGATCGGCCCGCGGCTGGAGTCGGCCGTGGCGCACGCCAGCAGCCGCTCCACGGTGACGCCGATGCCCGCCTCCTCGCGGCACTCGCGCACGGCCGCGTCGTCGGCCGACTCGCCCGGCTCCACGAGCCCGCCGGGGAATTCGTCGCAGCCGGCGGCGTCGGCGGCGAGCGCGTCCCTGCGGCCGACGAGCACCTCGGCGCCGCGCACGACCACCGCCACGGCCACCTGCCGTGGCGGCCGCGCCGCCGTCACTCCTCCGGCTTCCGCACGAGCTGGAGCAGGCGGCCGGGCGATCCCATGATGTTGTAGCCGGCGTCGACGTGGAGGATCTCGCCGGTGATCCCCAGCGACTCGCGCGACAACAGCCACGCCCCCGCCTTCCCCACCTCCTCGTGGGTGATGTTGCGGCCCATGGGGGACATGTGCTGGTAGAGGCCGAGCATGTCCTCCACGCCGGCCCCGCGGCCGGCGAGCGTGCGCAGGGGGCCCGCGCTGACGGCGTTGACGCGCACGCCGGCCGGGCCGAGGTCGAAGGCCATGTACTTCACGCAGGCGTCGAGCGTCGCCTTGCAGACGCCCATGATGTTGTAGCCGGGCACCACCTTCTCTCCGCCGAAGTAGGTGAGCGTGAGGATCGAGGCGTCCTTCGAGAGGATGCCGCGCGAGAGCCGGCCCACCGCCAGAAGGCTGTAGGCGCTGGTTTCCATGGCGGTGCGGAAGCCCTCGCGGGAGCAGTCGGTGGTCTCCCCCTTGAGATCCTCCATCGGCGCGTAGGCGATCGAGTGCACGAGGAAGTCGATGGTGCCGAACTCTTGCCGGGCGCGCTCCATGACGGCGGCGATCTGCTCGTCGCTGCCGGCGTCCATGGGGACGAGGAATTTCGCCCCGGGTTCGGGGTCGGTGAGCTGCGACACGCGGCGGCGGTTGCGCTGGCGCTCGTCGTCGGGGCGGTCGGGCAGATGGGAGAAGCCGATCTCGCCCCCCTCGGCGAGGATCTCCTTGGCGATCGCCCAGGCGATCGAGTGGTCGTTGGCGACCCCGAGCACGAGGCCCTTCAGTCCGGTGAATCTGCCCATCGGCCCCGATCTCCTGCGGAGGAATCCTGGCGGCCATGCTGCGCCGCCACGGCACGGCGCAGGGCGGCCCGTACGCGCCCTTGGAAGTCGCGGAATGTAGCCCGCGTCGGGGCAAATCGGCAACGACGCCGCGCTCGGACGCCCGCGACGCTCCGCGCCGGGGGGCGCTGCCTGCCACTTGTCCTCCCCCGCCCCCAACGGTAAAAATGCGGTTCTTCGCCCCGTTAGCTCAATTGGTCAGAGCATCTGACTCTTAATCAGAGGGTTCTAGGTTCGAGTCCTAGACGGGGCAGTGAGGTTTCCCTGCCGCAGGCCGGCGGCGCCGCACCTCCCACGGTGCGAGGGACGACAGCCGGGCCGCGTCGTTCAGCGGCTCCCTGTGAGCACCCGCCGCAGGATCGACCAGAGCCCGCTGCGGGGCGCTTCGCCGGCGGTCGCGGTCTCCGGCGGCGTCGCGACCGCGGGCTTCGGGGCGGACGGCAGCGCGGAGGCCGGCGCGGGCGACGCGGCCGGCCTCTCCTTCGACGGCGGCGCGAGCACCTCCGCGGCCCGGCGGTACCGGGCGGCATTGCCGACGAGACCGGCGACGTCCTCGATCCGATGACCGGCGCCGAAGACGTCGAGCAGCGCCGCATTGAGCTCTTCCACGAACCGGGCCCGTGCCCCCTCGAGAAGCCGCTTCGTCGCGTCGTGCACCTCCCGGCGGGAGAGCCCCCGGGCCTTGAGTTCGGCGACGGCGGCCGCCACGGACTCCGGTGTCCGCGCCGCCTGGATGGCGTGGGGGGCGGAGAGGAAGTGGTTGCGGCCGCCGATGTTCGGGACGGAGACGACCGGGGTGCCGCAGAGGAGGAACTGCACCGTCGCCGGACAGGTGCCGCCGTTCTCGGAGAGCGAGAGCCCCGTGGCCGACTGGCGGATCCACCCCACCAGTTGCTGCGTCGAGGGATAGAAGAATCCCTCCGGGCGGGAGGCGTCGTCGGTGAGGTAGGTGGCCTGCGGAAGGAGGTCGCGGACGACCGGCCCGACGTCCTCCATCCCGTCGTAGCGGTTGTGCACCAGGCCGAGCGAGGGAACGAGTCGGGCGAGCCAGTGATTCTCCCGCAGCTCCAGGGCCCCGATGCAGATCGCGTCGTACGTCGGCTCCGCGCCCTCGGCGTCCGCAGGGTGGAAGTCGCGCTCGCTCACGAACATGTTGAGATTGCCGAGCAGCGCCGGAATCCCCGCCGCACGCAGCGCGGCCAGTTCCGTCTCGTCCGACGCCAGCACGCGGAAGCGGGCCTGCGGCCAACGCTGCGCCGCCGCCGCGAGCCGCTGGGGGAGCATCGAGGACACCGCCCAGAGGAGCGAACTCCCGAGCGTCACCACGTGGAGCGAGGGCCGGCCCTCGAAGGCCTCCGGAAAGAGCGAGAGCGCCCCGAAGGGCGTGGCCGCCGAGAGCGTCGACAGCGCCACGTAGGGCTCCGTCGAGAGCATCCCGCACAGCTGCCAGATGTCGCCCCCGGCCTTGGGCGGCGGCGACGGGTCCATCCTGCGTCCGATGGGCAGCCACAGCCGGGTGCACAGCGAGCGCTGCTCGAGCCCCGGCGTGAAGGGGCGCTGCCCCACGTCGATCGGAGCCTGGAGCACCACCTTGCCGGCGTCACGGACCGCCTCCAAGAGCGTGCCGAAGACCCGCTCCGCCGGTGCCGCGGCGAGGGCCTCCGCCATCTCGGCCAGCACGCCCGCCCGGAGCACCACCGGCAGCGGGCCCGTGAGCACCGCCGCCTCCGACGGCGTCGCCTTCTTCTTGAGCGCCAGCGACGACGTCTCCCGGCCCGTGCTCTCCTCGACGACGCCGCAGAACGGCTCGACGACGTCGGCGAAATCGGCCCGGGAGAGCAGGCGCGTCATCCCGCGCAGGGGCGCCTCCGCGATGGGGAACCCCTCCGGCACGAGCGCCACGATCCGGTGCGGATCCAACGCCGTGGCCGTGCGCCACTCCCCGAGCGGCACCCGCACCGCGTCGTCCGGCCCGCCGCGGTGCGACGGCAGCGCACGACCGCGGCCGCGTTCCTCCGCCAGGGCACGCCACGTCGAGAGGTTGCGCAGTTCGATCTCCAGCGGATCGATCGCCAGCCGCGCCGGACGGAGGCCGTCGCGCAGGGCCGCGGCGATCTTCGCGGCCATCGCCGACGGGTCCGGCGGCAATTCGGCGCGCGGCAGGTCGTCGGCATGGATCAGTTCCGCCGTCCCGCCGGTGAAGCTGACGAGGAACGGCAGCTGGTTCTCCATCGCCTCGTACGCCACGTACGGGGAGTTCTCCTGGCGCGAGGGCATGATCGCCAGGGCGCGGCGCTCCTTGAGCAGGCGCAGCGCCTGCTGCGGATTGAGCGACTTGTGGTGCGTGACGCGCAAGGGCAGCCCGGCCGTCTCCTGGTCGAAGCGCTCCTGCGAGTAGCCGTTGCCGAAGCGCCCCAGCACCAGCACGTCCGGACGGAGATCCGTGGTCGTCGAGAGCTCGCGGAGCGCCGCCAGGAAGAGGTCGAAACCCTTGCGGGTCTCGACGCGCCCGAAGAACGCCAGGCAGCCCGGCCGGATGGCCGTGCGCGCCGCGCGGGCGAACGACTTGCTCTCCGGCTCGAGCACGTTCGGCAGCACCACCTCGCGGCCCGGCAGGGCGTCGAGCGATCGATTCCACTCCACCAGATACGCGCTGGGCGACACCACCACGTCGCACAGCCGCTGGCCCACGAGCTCCTCGGCGTAGGCGGCCTCGTCCCAGGGCGTGCCGTTGGGCTCGTTGTGCCACCGGGTGCCGCCGTGCGTCGTGATCGCGAGCGTGGTGTCGGTGAAGTCGAGGCCCGCCGCCTTGAGCATGGTGAAGCGGGAGGCGAAGCCCTGCGTGTCGTGGAAGTGGAGCAGGTCGAATCGCCCCTGGGCGCGCACGGCCTCCACCAGGGCCTGCGCCACCTCGTGCGTCTCGAGCGTGCGGTCCTCCGTGGCGGCCAGCCGCGGGACGTAGTGGAGCTTGACGCCGAACGTGGCCCAGTACTCGAACCACAGCGCGGGCAGCTGCCGCGGCATGTGGAACGGGCAGTAGAAGACCTCCACCGAGATGCCGTGGGCGGCCTGCAGTTTCGCCAGCGCCGAGATCGCCGTCGCGATGCCGCCGTTCGGCGTTCCCGGCCCGCCGAGCTCGAACGTCACGAATCCCACCCGCAGCCCGGACGCCGCGCCCGCCGCCCGCTCGGCGGCCAGCGCCGCCAGCGTGCGTGATTCGCCGGCGTCGGGCAGGCGCAGCCAGCCCTCCGCTTCCAGGGCCTCCCGGGAGCACGGCTTCGCGCCCTCCATCGGCAGCCGACCGTGTTCCTCGAGCCACCGGCGGTACACCGCCATCTCGCCGAAGTTCGTCCCCTCGCCCCGCTCCCGCGCGAAGGCGTCGTGGAGCCGGCTCCGCCACTTGAAGTGGTGCAGCACCGCGCGCAGCGGCGCGTGGGCCACCGAGCGGGAGTTGCCCGGGAGGTGATTCCCCCGCTGGTAGACGAAATCCGCCCCGACGCGCGCCAGCGGATACTTGCTCTTCCAGGCGGGCGACGCGAGCCCCATGTCCTCGCACAGGCCCGGGTGGAACATCGGGAACAGGGCGTCGAGGTCGCTTTCCGCGACCACCTCGGGAAGGCTCCCGTCGGCCGCGACCCGCTGCAGGAGGCTCGCGTACAACTCCTCGACGCCCGCCGACTCCAGCTGCGACACCATCTCGGCGAGATTCCCCGTCGGCATCTCGAGGAACTCGTCCGCGTCGGCGAACACGAGCCACTCCCCCACGTGGGCTCTCGCCACGGCCGTGATCGCATCGCACTTCACGTGCTTCGAGAAGGGCGCATCGACACGCCGGGAGCAGTCGACGCCCGGCAGGGAGGACACGATCGCGAGGCTGTCGTCGCTCCACGCGCCGTGGAGGACGAGGTCGAATCGATCCACGCCCAGACGGCGGTACCACTGGACGAAATGCGGCAGCAGGTCCGCGTCGGTTTCGCACACGAACGAGATGAGGCGAAAACCCCCACGCTGGTCCACGGCACGCGTCACGTCGATATCCGTCGAAAGTGGGGGGTTCGCCCCGGCGAGCGGGGAAGGCCATCAATTCGGGGCCGCGACGCATCTTACGTATCATACAGCCAGTTCCAAGCGACGCTCACGCGGCCCGGCGACGCACGCGCCGACGGGAGCCCGCCGGGCAGGTCGGCGCGGTGATCGCGATCGCCGCGGCGCGGCGGTGCCCCCCCTTCGGCACGGCGCACGAGACGGTCGACGCGCCGCGGCGCTCGTGGGCCGCGCCGGCGGTGTCCGGGGGCGCACGGCGCATGTGCGTCGCCGGCCAGGGAACGCTTCCGCCCGCGTCGCCCCGGCCAGGAGGGGGGATCGCTCGGCATGGTGCCGTATCGCGGGGCCCGCGGGCGACGCACGGCCGATCCTTGTGGGTCGTCACCCGGCGGGATAAATTCCGGGTTCACTCGAGGCGACGTCGTCGGTCCGCGCCGAGTGCCTCACGGCGCGGATCCCCACCCGCAGAACTCCCTCCGCAGAAAGAAGCGTGCATGAGCGCGGACCAGCAACCCGTCAGCTCCGCGTTCCTCGCGGATCCGCAGTTCTCCTTCCCGCAGACCCGTCGCTGGAAGACCTGGGAATTGGGCCGCGAGCGGCTGTTCGAGAGGCTGCTCGGGGAGTTCCGGGATCGCCCCGTGCGGTTCCTGGAGATCGGGTCGTTCGAGGGGGCCTCGGCCGTCTGGATGCTCCGCAACATCCTCACCCATCCCGACGCCCGGCTGACCTGCGTCGACAACGACAAGCTCGGGTGCGGCAAGCGGCTGGAATCCAACCTCGCCGCGTCGGGCCTGTCCGCGAAGGCGACCATCCACTGGATCGATTCGCACGACGTGCGCAAGCACGTGCCGGACGACCATTTCGACTTCGTCTACGTCGATGGCAGCCACGCCGCCGCCAACGTCCTCTTCGACGTGGTCAACGCCCACCTGATCTGCCGCCCCGGCGGCATCGTGGGGTGCGACGACTACCTCTTCGAGTTGCCGGAGGATGGGAGCGTGCCCAAGCCGGCCATCGACGCCTTCCTCAAGCTCCAGGGCGACCGCGTCGAGGTCATCCACTCCGGCTACCAGCTCTGGTTCCGCAAGCGGGCCGGCGTCTCGGCGGGTGGCGGCGGCTCCGGCCCGAGCTGAGGAGGCCGCTTGCCTTCCCATCCCCGTGACGACGGAACAGTCGTGGCATCACCCGCCGACCCGCCGGTCACGATCACCGCCGCGCGGAGCCGCCTCACCCGCCCGGACCGCTTCCTCGCCGACTGGTGGCGCGACACCGTCCGGTCGCCGCGCTTCGCCTGGCAGCTGTTCCGCAGGGTGCTCAACATCCAGTTCCGGCATTCGTCGCTCGGCATCCTCCTCGCCTTCCTGCCGGCCACGATCACGGCGCTCGTGTTCGCCTACGCGCGGCGCACGCATCTCTTCTCGGACAACTCCGGCGGGGTGAACTCGGCGTTCTACGGCGGCTTCGGCGTGCTCCTGGCACAGGCGTTCGTCGAGGCGTTCAACGCCGGTCGCCGGCTGTTCGTCGCCAACCAGGGGATCTTCCGGCGCAACGTGACGACCGTCGAAGGCCCGCTGCTGGCGACGCTGTTGGAGGTGCTCTTCCACGACGCGATCCGGATCGTCGTCATGGCGGGCCTGATGGCGGCCTTCCGCGTGGTTCCCTCGGCCGCCCTGCCGCTGGCCATCTGGGGCCTGTTGGGGGTGTCGCTCGGGGGCCTCGGGGTGGGATTCCTGCTCGCGGCGCCCAACGCGCTGCAGCCTGACCTCAACGCCCTCGCGGCGGGCCTGCCGATCGCGCTGTTCACGGCGACGCCGGTGTTCCTGATCCCTCCTCCGGGCTCCCTCCTCGGCCGCATCCACGCCGCCAATCCGCTGTCGTGGCTGTTCGACGGCATCCGCGCGGCCGCGTACGGCGGCCCTGGGTCGTTGGTCGTGGCCGCGGTGGGGCCCCTGGTGGCGGTCCTGTGCCTCCTGGCGGGCTGGTGCCTGTGCCGTGTGGCGCTCCCCCACATCGTGGAAAGGTTGCCGGGGTAACCACGATCATGTCTGGCGTGCTGCTGGAGTTTTCCGGCGTCTCCAAGCGGTTCTGCCGTCGGCCCGAGCGCCGCAGCCGTCTGGCCGCCCGCGACATCGCCCGGGAACTGTGCGGCCTGCCTCCGGGCGACTCGCTGCGCAGCGGCGAGTTCTGGTCGCTCCGCGACGTCGACCTCCAGGTGAGGGCGGGGGAGGTGCTCGGCGTCATCGGCCACAACGGCGCCGGGAAGAGCACGCTGATGAACCTCGCGGCGGGAACCCTGCTGCCCACCACCGGCACGATCACCAGATACGCCCGCAGCGTCTGCAATATCGATCCCTTCGGCATGATGAGCCCCCTGGAGACGGCCCGGGAGAACATCATCCTCCAGCTGGTGTACCACGGGATTCCCGCGGCCGACATCGACGACGAGGTGGCGGCGATCGCCGCCTTCGCCGACCTCGCCGACCACCTCGACGAGACCGTCGGCACCTACAGCACCGGCATGCGCAGCCGGCTGGGCTTCGCGATCTTCTCCCGGATGCGCCCCGACGTGTTCCTCGTCGACGAGGCGCTCGGCGGCGGGGATGTCCGCTTCCGCGACCAGTTCACCGGCTATCTGCAGCGCTACGTCGCGGACGGCGGTGCCATGCTCCTGTGCGCGCACGCCGCCCCGACGATCCAGAACCTCTGCGACCGGGTGCTGCTGCTCGACCAGGGGCGCGTGGTGGTCGCGGCCGACGCCGCCACAGCGATCGACGCCTACAACGCGCTCGCCGCCGAACGCGGCGCGCTTCCGATGCCGGGCTTCCGCGGTGCGGGCGGCGGGCCCGTCGGGCGCGTCGGAGGCGCCGCCCCTGAACTTTCCTCCTCCGGCCTCCGCATCGTCGACGTGCGGATCGCCGGCGCCGGCGCCGACCATCCCGCCCCGGGCGGCGCCGTGGAGATCAGCATCCGGTGCGCGGCGGCGGCGCCGATCGACGGCGTCCGGTGCGTCGTGGAACTCGGCAGCCGAGGCTGGTTTCCGGTGGCGGTGATCGGGGGGCCGGCGACGGCGATCCCCGCCGGGGAGTCGGAACTGCGCTGCCGCGTCGCGTCGCTGCCGCTCGCGCCGGGGACGTATCAGATCCATGCCCTTCTCGCGGACGTCCGCTCCGGCAAAGCGTTCGCCGATACCGCCGACCGGGCGGCGCCGCAGTTCGACGTGCGTGCCGCCGGAGGCGTGCCTCACGACGGGGGGCCACGCACCGCGCTGGTCCACGTGGAGGCGTCCTGGGAGAGTCTCCCCGCGGCCGTCGACGGCCCCGTCAGCCCGGGGCGACCATCCTGACCGAGTCCGCCCCGGTCGACGACCACGAGGGAACGTCGCGGCCGAGCAGCGCGAAAAACCGCTCGTTGTGGGGGCGGTAGAAGTCCGCCAGCCAGCGCCGCTCTTCGGGTGAGAGCGTGGTGGTGTGGGGCCGGACGTGCTCGTCCGTGTGGTCGATCTCGTGACGCTCCACGCCGAGGAAGGAGCAGATCGTGTCGTAGACCGCCCGGGGATTGGCGCGGTATTCCTCGGCCACCAGCAGCAGCAGTCGCTCCTGGGGAAAGCGGCGCAGGGCCTGCTCCACGGTGTCGGCGTAGATTCCCATCCGCAGCAGGCCGTAGGCGCGCGGGTCGGCCAGTTCGCGCCGGAGGTTCGCATCGACGGCGAGGTTCGGGTTCCAGAAACAGAAGTTCTCGAGTTCGGGCCAGGTCTCGCGCCACTGCATCATGTGGTTGACCGCCGATTCCAGCCGCTCGACGGGCTCGCGGCAGATGTAGATCAACTTCGCCTCGGGCAGCATCTTCGCGATGCGCTCCAGGGCCGCCGGGGAGGAGTAGGAGGGACAGACCTCCCCCTGGATGCGCCCGTCGTCGTTGAAGAGCCTCGCGTAGTCGTCCAGCGACAGGATCCCGAACTCGGCTCCCTGGCCGGAGAAGAAATGGGTCTCCTTGGTGTTCACCCAGCCCGGTTTCATGCTCTTGAAATGCGGGACGAGCTCGATGCCGGGGTGTTTCTTCAGGTTTTCGTGCAGCGCGCTGGTGCCCGACTTCTGCGCGCCGATGACGAGGAAATGGGGCATCCGGCCGCGTCGGGGCCGGGGGGCATGCGGCACTTCGCCGGGCGACGGGCGGTTCCTGCCCTGGTCGAGCGCCCAGGGCTCGCCTTCGTCGGTCTCCGAGTCGGGGGAGCGCTCCGGCAGCGCGCTGGGGATGGGCAGATGGGCGGGGTCCCGGTCCAGCGCCCGGCGGCGCCGCTCCGACAGGAGGTAGGCGAAGGCTCCGGCGACATGCCCGGAGATCTCGGTGAGCACCAACCACACCGGCACGTCGATGCGGCCGCGCATCGCTCCCAGGAGCCGTTTGCCGTAGTGCCGTTGCAAACCGCCGAAGAGCGATCGCCTCGAACGCCTGTCGCCGTGACGGAAACCGGTGAGCAGGTAGTAGCCCACGGCGCTCTTCGCGTAGCAGTACATCTGTCGCTTCAAGCCGGCGGTGGTGCGGCGGTGCCGGTGCCAGACCCAGGCGTCGGCGCAATACTGCAGGCCGTACCCGGCTTCGATGACACGGTAGACCAGATAGGGATCCTCCCCGGCCCCGACGGGCGTGCCCGGCCCGAGCTGTTCCGCGAAGAATCCCACGGCCGGGTCGCCGAAGACGCGCGTCCGCGCCGCCATGTTCGCGGAGATGCCGAAGTCCCAGGCCTGGATCGCCGCCTGGGACGCGAAGAACCACTCCCCGTCCACGCGGAACGGCTCGCCGCCGGAGCTGAGGCTCGAGCAGGCCTCCGTCAGGCGCTCCGCGGACGTCTCGAGCTGCAGCGGAACGACGTTGCCGGTGACGACGGCGATCTCCCGGTCCGCGAACGGGGCGAGCAATTTCTCGAGCCAGCCATCGGGCACGACCACGTCGTCGTCGACGAAGACGGTGATCGATCCGCGGCAGGCGAGCAGCCCGCGGTTTCTCGCGTAGGCCGAGCCGCCGCGCGTCTCGGCGACCAGCCGCACGTCGGGGAACTCGGCGACGACCGGCGGCGTGAGGCCCGACGCCGGGTGATTGTCCACCACGATGATCTCGGCACGGCGGTCGGTCTTCTGGGCGAGGACGGACCGCAGGCACTCCCGCAATTCCGCCGGGCGATCGCGGCTGGGGATGACGATCGAGATCGTGTGATCGGCGGGGGTGGAGAGCATCCCCTCCGCGGCCGTGTCGGCGGGGTCCCCGGTCGCCAGGCGCTCGCCCAGGGTGCGGGCGGCGGCTTCACGGCGTCGTTCGGCACGATCCGCCAGGCTGGAGCCGTCGACCTCGTGCGGGGCGTCGGCCGCGGGGCCGAGAAACCGCACGAGCAGCGTGTCCCAGTGGCAGTCGATGGTGGCTCGTCGGATCTGTTCGAGGGTGACGGGCCGGTAACCGTTGACGATCTCGACCAGGCCGAGCACGTGGCCCCGCCACATCGCGAGGATCTGGGCCACGGGGACGGAGGAGGCCTTCTGGAGCACGGCCCCGACGTCGCCGGTCTGCGGTTCGCCGTCCGCCGGGAGGGCGAGGTCGATCGGCACGATCCGCCCCGCCCGGAAGGGATCGTCGGCTGTGGCCATCGGGCGAAACCAGGCGCCCGCCGGCCGCGGCCCCGGCGAGCGGGGACGCAGCAGGGCGCGGGCCGCGGAAGCCATGCCGCGGACATGGCCCTGCAGCCGGGCCCACGCCAGCGACCGGGCGACGCCGCGGTGGCGGATCAGGTCTCCGATCGCGGTGCGCAGGAACCACTGCGCGACGAGCATGATGCCGAGGCAGCGGCGGGGGCCTCTGGCCGCGGCGGCGACGAGCGCGGCGGAACACCCTGCCGCCACGTCGCCCAGTCCGGCGGCCGCCTCCTCGAGGGAGGGGGCGCCGTCGGCCCGGCAGCTCGCCGCCGGATCCCGCACCAGGCACCGGCCGCCCTGGAGCGCACGCAGCCAGAGGTCGAAATGCTGGCCGGTCGCGGCGGCCCGGCCGGTGGCGACCTGGTCGAAGCCTCCCATGGCCATCAGGGCCTCGGTCCGGTAGGCCACCGCCGCGGCACTGCCGAAGGGCAGGACGTTGAACCACGCGCGGGGCAGGGGGGCGTCGGGACGGAGGCACCGGGTGACGAACGCCAGCGGATCGTGCCTGGCCATGCGGGCCACGGCGGCTGAGACGGCGTCACCGACGTCGTTCGACGCGCCGTCGGGGAGCAGCGATCCGGTGACCACGGCGGCGTTGGGATGGTCCTGGAACGCCCGGCAGACCGCCTCCACCCAGTGGCCATCGACCCGCACCGACTCGTCGACGAACGCCACCAGCGGCGTCCGCGCCGCCTCGACCGCCCGACGTCGATCCCCGGCCGGATCGCTCGTCGGCCCGACCAGCCACCGCACCGGCACGGCGGCCGCCGACCAGCGCTCCTGCAATTCCCGCAGGCTCGAAGGCTTCCCGCCGGGCTGCGGGGCATGTTTCGGCCCCTGTGGCGACCCCTGCTTCGGCCGGGAGGCGGCGCGATCCGATCCGACCACGATCACCTCGGCCGGCGGCATGCCGCTGGCCATCACCGCGGCCAGGCAGCGATCGAGGGCCTCCATCCGCAGTCCTTCGGTGCGGATCACCACCGTGAGATGGCCCGGCTCGACCGGTGATCGCGCGGTCGGCAGTGCGAGCAGCGCGTCGACCTCGAATCGTTCGGTCGCGGGCGCGGCCATGCCGTTGCGCACGAGGTCGCGGAGCATCGCATCGCCGAATTGTCGCACCGCGGCGCGGGCCAGACCCCGCCGGTGGACGCGCTGGCCGAGCCGCGGCACGCCCACCCTGCCGAGGGGACGGCCGTGCAGCCACAAGAGCGCTTCGGCTCCCGCACCGGCGGCGACGCCAGTCTCGCAGGGAAACGGCTCGGCGAGATCGACGTCGACGATCGTTGATGCCATGCGATGGTCCATCGCCGGGCTGCGACGGCGCGGACGGTATCCCCGCTCATGCGGGGTGTCGCTTCGGCCATCGAACACGGCTTGCTAAAGTGTAAACTGCTCCTTCGCGGAGCCGTCGAAATCTCCCCCTCCTTCTCCCGTCGTCAACAACCCCCGGTATTCCCCGCGAGTTCCCCCCCGTGAAACGCTGGCTGTTCGTCGGGCTCGGCCTCTGTGTGGCAATCGCGGCCGCGGCGGTGCTCGCCGTGGCGTTCTTCCGCATGTCGGCCCGGCACGTCGCGCGGGAATTGCTGGAGGCACGACAGGCCCGGGCGGCAGGGAAGGACCGGGACGCGGCCGAACACTACGAGCGGTATCGAACCGTCGCCGGCTCCGCCGCCGATCCCGACGCGCTGGTGGAACGCGCGATGGTGGCCCTGCGCCTCGCGTCGCTCCCGGACGCTCCTCCGCGTGCGGCGAAGCACGCCGTCAACGCCGCCTTCGAGGCCATCCGGCGCCGCCCCGACGACGTCGGACTGCGTCAGGGGCTCGCCGACCTGCAGATCTCCAAGCGGGATTACACGGGGGCCCGCGAGCATCTGCTGGTGATTCGTGAAGCGATCGCCGCCGGCAACACCGCCGGCGATCCGGCGGCGACGGACCTCTCCCTGGCCCGCACGTGGCTCGGCACGGGGGATCAGCGGCAGGCGTTGACGATCGTGGCGAGGCTCACCGGATTCGACGTCGAGGCCCGTACCTTCGGCGAACGCTCGCCGGAGTTCGTCCCCGCGGCCGCTGCCTATCTGATGCTCGCGCAGATCCTCCGCGAACAGTTCGACGACCAGGCGTCGGCGGATGCCGCCGTCGAGCGGTGCGTGGGAGCCCATCCGGACGACCCGGCGACGCTGGTCGCCTACTCGCGGTTGAAGTCGTCGCGCAAGGAGCCGGAGGCGGCCCTCGAAGCGGCCGCCCGCGCGGCCTCGCAGGCCCCCGACGACAACGAGGCGGCCCTGACGCACGCGCAGGCCCTCGCCACGACCGGCGACCACAAGGCCGCGTGTGCGGTGTACGTCGACGCGGTGCGGCGCATGCCGCTCGATCGCCCGCTGTTCGCGGCCGCCGCTCGGCACGTGGCCTGGTACGGCGACCCCGAACAGATCCTCGAGATCCTCGATGCCTGCTGGGAGCGGCTCGGCCAGCAGGAATACGCGGTGCTCGTCTTCCTGTCGAGCATGCGCGTCGACTGGAAGTCGCGGCCGACGATCGCCGAGCGGCTGGCGAAGGCCCGCGAGACGTACGGACCGGACAACCCGGCCGTCATCGTGCTCGAGGCCCGCGTCCGTGCGGCGGAGGGCGCGTGGGTCGCGGCGGAGAAGGCGCTGATCAAGGCGCGGGCCATCGTCCCCAAGGAGGCGAAGCCCCGGATGGACGAACTGCTCGCCCGGTGTCTGCTCGCGCTGGGGGAGCCTGACGAGGCGGTCGTCATCTACCAGCGGCTCGAGCGCGAGCCCGCGAGATGGTGGGGGGCCACCTCCGGCCTCGCCGAGGCCCATCTCGCCCTGGGGCACCCGGAGCAGGCGGCGGGACTCGTCGACAAGCTGTGTCGCCGCTGGGTCACGAGCAAGATGGCCGACGACGCGGGGTCGCAGTCGTGGTTCGTCACCCCCACGCTGTCGCCGATGATCCGCGTCATGGCAGCCTGGCCCGGCGACGGCCGCGGCTGGAAGCGGCTCGATTCGATGATCGAGGCCCTGGCCGCGGTTCCGCCGGGGTCGAACGACGCCAGGATCGCGGCGGCGCGGGGGGAACTGGCCGCCGCGAGAGGCGATGTCGAAGCGGTGGACGCGATCGTGCCCGCCTCCACGGAGGCGTCGCCCACGCCGCAGTACGATCCGCTCCGGATCACGTCCATCGGAGACCGCGACGGCGTGGCGGCCATGAGGGCCTTCCTGGCCGCCCTCCCGAAGTGGCGGCGGAACATGGATGTGCTCCAGGCGGCGGGCCGCGTGGAGGCCGCGCACGCCTCCGGCGATGACCGCGAGTGGCTGCGATCCGCCGCGGCGGCCTCCGACGCGGTCAGCTCGCCGGCGGAGGCGGTCCAACTCCTGCAGAGCCTCGCCGCGCTGGCGCGGGAGGCGGGCTGGGCCGACGAGTCGCGGGCGATCTGGGAGAGGGCGGCCGCCCGGTTGCCGGACGACTTCCGTCCCCATCTGGCCCTGACCATCGCCGCGGCCCACGACGGCGACGCCGAGGCGGCGGCGGCTGCGGCGGCGCGGGTGGTCGCGATCGAGGGATCGGCTTCCCCGCGCGGGCGACTGGCTTCGGCGGCCGCGATCGTCGCGGCCGTGCGGGGGGAGGGGGGCGAGCGGCCGTTGCGGTCGACCGCGGCGGGCCAGGCGCGGGCGAAGCGTCTGGAGGAGGCCAGGGCGCTCTTGCGGCTCGTCGGGAACGACCGCGAGAAATGGCAGCCGGTGGACGCGCTCCTGGCCGACATCGACGTGCTCGAGGGCGACTGGATGGCGGCCGGCAGCCATCTCAAGCGCGCCGTCGACCATGGGCCGGTCGATCCCCGGCTCGTGCTCGAACTCGCGGCGGCGCTCGATCGCACCCGACGCCACGCCGACGCCACGCGGTACCGCGATTCCGTGGCTCCGGCGGGCGTCGGCGGCGGCGACCGTCTGGCGATCGACGCGTCGCTGCGGCGGGGCGATTTCCGCTCCGCCGCGGAGCGTTCGCTCGCCGCGATCGACGTGGAGAGCGCCGACCTCGCGACGCTCCTGTGGCTCAGTCGTCTCTGTTCGCAGGCGGGGCTGCGGGCGCGGGCGTCGGCGTTGGCGGCCAGGGCCACGGAACTCGACCCCGCGAACCCCGATGGATGGCTGGCGCTCGCGAAATGCCGGCTGGAGGACTCGGACGAGGCCGCCGCGGACGCCGTGCTGGCCGAGGGGGGCGAGGCCGTCCCCCCCGCTCAGCGGCGTCTCCTGCTGGCGGCCGGCGACGCGGCCCTGGGCCGTGCGGAGGATGCCGAGCGAGCGTTTCGCGAGGCGATCGAAGACGGCGGTGACGACGTCGCCGCGGCCGCCGCGTACGTCGATTTCCTCGTCGATTCGGGGCGAAAGAAGGATGCGGAGAGTGTGCTCGCGGACGTGATCGCAGGCCGCTGGGGAGAGCGATTCGCCACGCGGCAATGGGCCATCACGCGGGTGGGAACGCTCGCGGACGATCCCACGCGGCAGTGACGCCAGCCATCGCAGCGGCGCGTCGCCGCGGGAACGCGAGCCTCGTGGCACCGCCGAACTCGAACACCACCGGGAGCTTGATCGTGCACGCCGACCGACATCATCCGACCGATGCCGCGGGGCTTTCCATGAGCCGTCATTGCGTCGTGTGCCAGAAGGACGCCGCCGCGTTCGGTGCGTTCGGAATCAAGCCCCGGGCCGACGCGCTGTGTCCGAATTGCGGGTCGCTGGAGCGGCACCGGCTGCTGCTGTCGTATCTGCGGGCGAGGACGCCGCTGTTCGACGGACAGCCGCGGCGGATGCTCCACGTCGCCCCCGAGATCTGCCTGGAGACGATCTTCGCCTCAGCCTGCGGCCCCGGATACCTCAGCGCCGACCTCAACAACACCGCCGCCATGGAGCGGATGGACATCACCGACATCCATCACGCCGACGACAGCTTCGACGTCATCTGCTGCTCGCACGTGCTGGAACACATCCCGGACGACCGCAAGGCGATGCGGGAGATGTGCCGCGTGCTCCGGCCGAGCGGCTTCGCGATCCTCAACGTCCCGGTGATGCCGATCGCCGAGACCTTCGAGGATCCGGCGATCGTCGAGCCGGCCGACCGCCAGCGGGTCTACGGGCATTTCGACCACGCCCGCAACTACGGCCGCGACTACCCGGACCGCCTCGTCGAGAGCGGCTTCGACGTCACGGTGATCCGGGCCCCCGACCTGCTCGACGCCGCCGAGATCGTGCGCTGCGGCCTCGCGAACCGCTGCTGCGGCGAGATCTACATCGGGACGAAGCGTGGCGCCTGAAGGCGGCCGTCGGCCCCACCGCGCCGGCGGTGCGGGGCGGTCGCCGGCGTGCACGCCGGGCACGGACGGGAGGGCGGTCATCGGGCGCGGCGTGCGGTTCACGCCTGCTAGACTGCGCGGCGTGGGATTCGGTGACGGACGGGTGCGGGGGCCATGATGCCGAACGATTGGGAAGCGGAAGCGAGAGCCGAGGTCGACCGGATCTGCGACGAGTTTCGCAGGGGGATCGCGGCCGCGCGGCGGTCGATCGCGCAGCACACCAGCGACATCGACGGATTCCTGCAGACGACCAAGCTCTTCGACGGCCCGCGGCCGGAGATGGTTCGCGCCGACGCGTTCGCCGAGGGCGCGCGCGTGTTCGCGTCGCGGAACGAGCTGCTGCGCTCGGTGCGGTTGCCGGCGGCGCCGACGGTCTGCGAGATCGGGGTCTGGAAGGGCTCCTTCAGCAAGGCGATCCTGCGCGACCTCGCCCCCGCCCGGCTCCACCTCTTCGACCTGCGCTTCGACCTGCTCGACCCCGACGTGCGCGCCCATGGTGCCGTCGTCCTCCACGAGGGGGATTCGGCGGAGGGGATCGCGACGCTGGCGGACGACTCGCTCGACTTCGCCTACGTCGACGGCGATCACACCTATCAGGGTGTCCGACGCGACCTGCAGGGCGTGCTCCCGAAGGTGAAGCGCGGGGGATTCATCCAGGTCAACGACTACACCCCCTGGTCGGTGCTCTCCGGATTCCCCTACGGCGTGATGGCCAACGTCAACGAGATCCTCGGCCGTGGCCTCGTCAAGGTCGTGGGGTTCGGGTGGCATCCCTACGGCTACCACGACGTGCTGCTGCGGAAGGGATGAATCCGTCGCCGCGGCGGCTCAGGCCGGGCCGGGCGTTGCCGCCGCGAGGATTCCCCGGGCCTTGAAGGCGTCGAACGTCCAGCGGTAGAGCCGGTGGAGTTCGTCCCGGAGCGGGCCGCGGTCGGCATGGTCGGCTCCGACATGAGGCGCTCCAGTTCGTGGACGCGGGCCACGCGCGCGGCGAGCAGATCCCGTGCCTCGTCCCAGCGTGCCCGTGCCTGGTCCACCCGGCACCAGGCCCGCACCGAAGGATCGTCGTAGAAGTTGGCGTATTGCCACTGCGACCGCCCCTGCATCTCGCAGCGCCGGCAGAAGTCGTCGTACGTGATCGGCCGGATGACGTGCTGGATCGCGTCGCGGCGGAAGACGACGGCCAGGCCGGTGTCCGACGGCGCGGCCCCGGCGGCGTGCCGCTCGCGGGCGACCATGCGGGAGATCCGGTAGCCGGCCTCGATGTCCTCCGATCCGAAGGTGAAATCGGGCCGGAAACCGCCGGCCCGGAGGATGAGGGATCGCTTGCAACTCGACCGGCCGCCCCAGAACCACGTGTGGTCGAGCACCTGGCCGTGCTGTAGGAAGGTGTAGCTGAAGAGGTCGTGGCCGACGTCGGTGACGAACCGCATCACTTCGGTCTTCAGCAGCCGCTCGTGCCAGTCGGTGAAGCCGAGCACCGCGACGTGCTCGAGCGGGTAGCGGTCGTGGGCCGCGAGATGGGCGGCGACGAGCCCCCGATCGGCCACGTCGTCGTCGTCGAAGAAAAGCACCAGATCGGCCGTGGCCACGTCGAGCCCGACGTTCTTGGCCGCGCCGATCCCCGCCCGGGGCGTGTCCACGCGCGTGAGGCGCAGGCGGCCGTCGAACTCGCCGCAGACTTGGGCGGTGGCGTCGGTCGAGCCGTCGTTCACCACCACGACCTCGAACGAGTCGGGGTCGGCCGACTGGGAGACGAGGCTCCCGATCGCCTCGCGGAGCCATCCGGCCCGGTCGCGGGTGGGGATCACGACGCTGATCCGCGGGGTGGGCCGTGTCACGGCTCCGGCCGGGCGGGTCACGACGTGACCGTCGGCGAGGCCCCGGAACGCGCAGTCGATGGGGGCTTCCCCGGCGGCCGTCACGGAGCGGGGTTCGTGCCCCTGCCGGCGGGTGGGGGAGCGCCGGATCGTCTCGAGCGCGGCGAGCAATCGATCGCTCGCGACCGCGTGGGAGTGCCGCTCGCGGATCGTCTCGCGGCCGGCGGCGGCCAGACGTCGCCACAGCGCCCCGTCGGTGAGCAGACGGGTGATGCCCGAGGCGAACGCGACGGGGTCGTCCGCGACCATCACGTCGCGGTCGTCGACGAGCGGCAGGCCCTCGAGCCCGACGCTCGTGGTGACGCTCGGCGTGCCGATCGAGAGGGCCTGGATCAGCTTCCGTTTCGTCCCGGCTCCGTGCAGCAGCGGCACGAGCGACACGCGCACCTGCTCGAGGTAGGGGAGGACCGACGGAACCCACCCGACGACCCGCACGCCAGGCAGGCCCGCGGCGAGCGTCCGCACCGATTCCGGCATGTGGCTGCCGACCACGTACAGCGGATGCTCGGCGACGAGCGCCGGATCGAGATGCGGCAGGATTCGCCGAAAGAGGTAGTCGAGGGCCTCGGCCGTGGGGGTATGGGCGAAGTTGCCGACGATGAACATCCCGCGCCGGGCCTCGAAGGGGAGCGGCGAGGGGGGGAAATCCTCGGAGTCGGGCACCGTGAAGGTGCGGTGGGAGTCGCCGACGATATCGGCGACGAGGTCCGCCTCCTTCCGCGACACGGTCATCACGGCGTCGGCCGCGGCGTAGACGTCGATCTCGCGGGCCGCCATGCCCGCGAACGAGGCGTCGAGGTGCCCCGGCAGGCCGTCGGCGTCGCGGAGCTTGCGGCGCGCCTCCCGGAGAAAGTGGACGTCGCCGGAGTCGACGATGAGCCTCGTGGAAGGCGCGGCGGCACGGAGGGGCCCGATGAGCGTCGCAGCCGCGTGCCAGTAGCCGAACAGCACCCAGTCGAACCGCGATTCCCGGGCCAGCGCCGCCACCTCCTGCGGTTCGAGGCCCGCCATCACACGCACGCCGCGATCCTTCAGGAGCCCGACGTACGCGTCGTGGCCGGGCCGCTGGGCGGCGATGCACGTCACGTCGCAGCCCGCCTCGCGCAGGAAGCCGACGAGATGAAACAGGCGCCGCGAGTAGCTGTCGCAGTCGGGCTGGGGCAGCAGCGGGGAGTAGATCAGGATCCGTCGATCGGCGAGGGTACGCTGCGGCCGCCCGGGCGGCGCGGCCTGGGCGACGACCGTCGGGACCACGGTGGTCAGCGGATGCCACGCGATCGGCACGGCGCCGTCCGGCGCCACGGGGCCGATCTCGGCGACCAGCGCGGTCGCGACGCGCCGCGCCTCGGTCATCCGCGCGGGATCGCCGGGCGGGATCGCGACCACGTCGACGCTGCGGTCGATGGATGCCAGCCGCCCGTCCTCCGTGGTGCCCGAGGAGAACACCGGCAGGTCGGGCAGCACCGAAGCGAGGACCTTCTCGGCGGTCCAGTCGAGGATCGCGGGAGGTCGTCCCTCGCGGGCGCGGAAGTCGGCGAGGAATGCGTCGAATCCGGCCCAGGTCACGGGGTCACGGGGCGCCGGGGGCGGGCGGTCGGGGGTCGGCCCCTCGAGCGGCGAGCGCATGCGGTCGGCGGCGGCGTCCGCGGGTGCGGCGTCCGATTTCCGCAGCAGGATGTGATGGTAGCCGAACGGATTCACCGCGAATCCCACGACGCACACCGCCCCCCGGTTCGCCAGGCCGTTGACGACCGAAGCGACGCCGAAGGGAATGCCGGAGAAGACCGACCAGCTGGTGTAATTCCTCACGTGGACGTGGCCGCCGGGCTTCACCTTGGGAAGCAGGGCCGCGAACAGCCGCTCCGCGTCGGCGTACGACACCGCGCTGTCCACCAGCGCGTAATCGAGCGATTCGTCGGTCAGGGTGGGGACGAGTTCGGCGGGGTTTCCCTCGTGGAGACGGATCGAGCGGTCGTCGCGGACCGCCGGGTCGAGGCGGTCGAAATGCCGGTCGAAAAGGTGGAACGCCCCGG
This sequence comes from uncultured Planctomycetaceae bacterium, assembly GCA_903885855.1. GTDB lineage: Bacteria > Planctomycetota > Planctomycetia > Pirellulales > UBA1268 > QWOP01. Next base: position 5,145 of record CAISKG010000434.1, on the reverse strand, counting down.
GAACGCAATGTTGCAGGAGGATCCTGTCGAAGACGGGATCCCAGGGGCCGATCTGACAGGTCTCACCTCCGGCGGTGAACGGGATCGACCGGATCAGCTCGACGGCCGACCGGAACAGCTTCGCGTCGGCGGCGACCGTGCCCGCCGCGAGCGCATCGGGGCCGGGGCCGTCGAAGAGGGGCGTCGTCGCCAGGAAGGCGTTGACGTCGACCCCGGCGGCCGACAGTTCGGTGCGCAGTTCCTTGAGTCGCGTGGACAAGCCGGCGCGCAGACCGCCGATCTCGGTCCGCACCTGCGCCATCGCCTGCGACTCTGTCCGGGGTGTCGAAGTCATGGGCCTCAGCCTACGCTCGGGAAACTGCGTCGGACAAAGGAACGCTCCGGCCGCCGCGGGAGGAGCCTCCGGGGCAGCGACGGATCGGCCGTCGATCGGATCATGGCATCGGGCCGGACATGGGCTGGGACGCCGCCGCCCCCGCTCCGTCGCCGCCAAGGCCGGTGTCTCCTGGCAACGGAAACCCGAAGGCGCGCATGTCGTCCGCCGCGACCTCGCGGAAGATGCCCCGTTGCTCCTCCGACCACTCCGCCCACGGGTCGGGCCGACGGTACGTCTCCGGACGCGTGGTGCCCGGGCCTCCGGGCCCGGTGAAGCTCGTGTTGAAGCGGTTCTTCCGGAGGAACTCCGCCGGCGCCGGCTCGTCCGGAGCGCCGAGGAACCGGAACACCTCCGCCATGGCCGCCGCCGGATCGCGCTCGAGATCGCGGTGGAGGAGGGTGTGGCAACGGTGCGGGTGCTGCCGGGCGTGGTCGGCTGCCGCGCGGGAGGCGTCGCGCCATGCCACGCACGCCGCCCGGAAGTCCCGGCCCCACTCGGGGAGGAAGCCCTTCTGCTTCATCACCTCCGCCTCGTCGCCCGACAGCGTGCTCGCGATGTTGACCATCGAGTTCACCACCTCGCGGCCGTCGCGCAGGATGTGGATGAAGGACGCTGCGGGAAAGAGCCGCCCGAGCGTCGTGGCGATCCGGGCATAGGAGGGGGTGTGATCGACCCAGCGGCGGCCGCCCGCGGCCCGCGTGAAGAGCGCGTCGATGCCCGCCCCGAGCGCCTCGAGGAAGTCGTCGAGCGAGACGCCCTCGCGCCGCAGCCAGGAACTGCTCGGTCGCCCCGCCCAGCGCTCATGGACCGCCTCCGCCCGGCGGTTGCCGAACAACTCCATGAAGAAGAGCGTCTCGTCACCGGCGTAGAACTGGCTGTGGCTGCCGATGGCCCGGCCCAGGGCGGTCGTCCCCGATCGCTCGGCGCCGATCACGAACACGGGCCCGGCGCAGCGCACGATCGGCCGTGGCGCCCCGGGAAACGGAACGGCGTTCATCGACGCGGCCTCCGCGAGCCAACGCCCGTCCCGCGGAGGACTGATCCCCCGCGTGGAACACCCGGAGCGGCTCTTGGAGGGCCGAGGCCCGCGCCATCGGTTCCGCCCGGGAATCGGGCGTCGCCATTCCACCCGATGCAAGGCGGAGATCGCTGCGGTTCGGCGATGAAAACACGACATGGCATCGGAGGAGCCCGTTCAAGTTTGCCGAAATGTGGTGGTACCATCCTATCAGGAGTGCCGGTCGCCATATGAAAGTGAACGCTCCATCACGCGAGGCCTCGCCGACGGCCGGCCGAGTGCGGTTATCGGCGCATATCTCCGGGGCCGGCATCCCGGACGACGAGGTCGTGTGGGCCGACGTGCCAGAATCGCTCGCGGATGGCCTGACCGATCGGCTCGACGGATGGCTCGCGTGGCTGCTGCCCCATGCGTTCGAGTCTGGCGAGGACATCGTCCTCGACGGCCCGGTCGATGCCACCCTGCTCCGCAACGCGCACGAACTCATGGAGGTGTGGTCGTGCTGGCGCCCGGGCAAGCGACCCGTCCGCGTGGAGGCCGAGATGGCGGACGTGCCCGAACCCCTCGGCCTGCGGACGGGACTGTTCTTCACCGCGGGCGTCGACTCCTTCTATGCGCTTCTCCACCACGACGACATGGTCGGTCGGCACCCGGAGTGGCGCCACCGGCCGGTGGATGACCTGATCTACGTGGAGGGATACGACATCTCGCTGCGGAACCGGGCCGCGCTCGACCGGAAGCGGGTCAGGCTTCAATCCGTGGCCGCGGAGACCGGGAAGGAACTCGTGACGCTCGCCACGAACTTCCGGGACAGCCGGGTGAGCCTGCGTCCGAACGCCTGGGGGCCGATCGTGCACGGCCCGGCCATCGTGGCCGGCGGACTGCTGCTCGGGCGGCGGTGGGACACGCTGCTGGTCTCCGCGTCGTTCGGCTACGACGAGCTGAATCCCTGGGGATCGCACGTCGTCACCGACCCTCTGCTCTCCACCTCCGCGACCCGGGTCAGGCACTACGGGGCGTGCGCGAATTCGGATCGGATGGGGAAGACCGAGTTTCTCTCTCGCTCCGACGTGGCGCTCGAGCACCTCCACGTCTGCTGGCAGGCATTCTCCGACCACAACTGCGGCCGATGCGAGAAGTGCTTCAGAACGCTCCTCGCGCTCGATCTCGTCGGGGCCCGTGACCGGGCCACGTCGTTTCCCGCCGGTACGTTCCGCCTCGACCGTCTCCCCACGGTCTGGTCGAAGAAGGAATTGGTCGTCAGGGTCTACCGGAATCTGCTCGATCAGGCCGAGCGTCTCGGACGGGCCGACGTGGTGGCGGTGATCGCCGAGTGCTTGGCGAAGTCTCGTGATTCGTGCTGAGCGAGGTGACGGTTCACGCATGTCGACACTCGACCAGGCCCGCCGGACGCTGCGAGACACGCTCGGCGAGCTGCTCCCTCCCGGCACGCACTGCGGCCTCGTGCTCTACCCCGACCATTGGAACGCCGGCGACGCGGCCATCTGGTGCGGCACCCGGAAGCTGCTCGACGAACTCGGGGTGCATGTGGCGTATGCCTGCGATACGACCAGTTACGACGCCCGGGACCTGTCTCGCGCGTTGCCCGAGGGGCCGATCCTCATCGCGGGCGGCGGCAATTTCGGGGATGTCTACGTTCCCGAGCAGGCCCTCCGCCTGCAAGTGCTCGCCGACCACCCCGGCCGGCCCGTGATCCAAATGCCGCAGAGCGTCTGGTTCCGGGGGCCGGAGGGCGTGGCCGACGCGGCTGAGGCGCTGCGCCGGCACGGCGACGTCACGCTCCTGCTCCGCGACGCGCCGAGCCTGGCGCTGGCGCGGCGGCATTTCCCGGTCCCGGCACGGCTCTGCCCGGACGCGGCCCTCGCGCTCGACCTCTCCGGCGTGCCGAGGCACCCCGACGTGCCGATGGTGGCGATGTGGCGAAAGGACAAGGAATCGTCCGTGCCGCCGCCGCCGATGCCGCCCGGGGCGTTCGCCTGCGACTGGCTGCTGCCGGGGGGCCAGCTGCCTCCCGAGCAGGCCCGGGAGATGAGCGCCGCGGGGCTTGGATTCCACACGTGGGTCGGCCGGCCGAAGGTCGGCGAGCCGTGTGCCGTCCGCCGCCGCCTGGCGTGGCGGCACATGCCCTGGCTCTTTGACCAGTTGGCCCTCGACCGCTGCCTCCGCGGCTGCCGCATGCTCGCCCGCGGCCGGGTGACGATCACCAACAGGCTCCACGGGCATCTCCTCTGTCTGCTCATGGGGCAGCCACACGTCGCCTGCGACGTCGACAACGGCAAGGTGTTCGCCTATCGCGATACCTGGGGCTGCGACGCGCCGGCGGTGCGCTTCGCGGCGTCGGCCGCCGAGGCCGGTGACATGGCCGCGGCGCTCGCCGCGGAACTCGGCGCCTGAGGGCGGTCAGGTCGGCGGCGGCACGCGGAGCGAAGGGGCGTCGCCGGGAGGCCCGGTCAGGACGACGTCGGCGCGGGCGGATCGTCCGGCCGGCGGCGATTCATGTGCGGCACCGGGGCGTCGGGCACCGGAAGGCCGAGGAATCCGCAGAGGCGCTCCCAGCCGTGGCCATCCTCCCAGCAGATCTCGAGGAGCCGGGAGGGCTCGCCGGCGAAGAACGTGCGCACGGCGGCGTTGTGGGCCCGGTAGACCTCGAGGAAGCGCTCCGGATGCGCCGCGGGATCGTCGACGCCGTAGATGTACTTCCGGTAGTTGAAGGACGTGCGGCCGTGACGGGCGACGTGCCCGACGAGGCTCTCGAGCCAGGTGGCCTCGTCGCGGCGGGTGGTGAGGACGAAGCGGGCGTCGGGAAACCGCTCCCGTGCCTCGCGGTAGAGGAACGGCCACGGCCAATCCTCGAAGCCGTCGGCGGCGTCCATCATGTCGAGCACCGCCCCGATCTCGCCGAGCCGCCAGAGGGCGAAGGCCTCGCGGTCGAGCGACCGGTTGCGGAAGCCGAGCGTTCCCAGGCAGGCCCCGAGCGTCTTCGTGCCGGTCTTGTGGAAGCCGAGTCCGATGACCTTGGCGGGGCGGGGGGCGTCACGGCGGTCGTGCACGTCGGGGACCTCGGTCGCGGGCGGGATCGGCGCACCGGAAAACGGTATCGTATCCGAACGCTCCACGGCCACGACGGGGGGCGCGCGGGCGATCGTCGTCGGCCCCGCGGAGACACGCTCCCCCGCTCCTTTCCCGGAGGCGGAGGGAGCGGGGCCCCCCTCGAGGAAGCGGAGCGGCTGTGAAGATCGTGCTGTGCAGGGCGGCGTGAGCCCCTCCGAGCGTCACCGGGTCAATCGGCAGGCGTTCGTCGACCTGCTCTTGCTGGCGCTCTCCGGCAGGCTGTTCACGTGCCGCCGGGAGGACGGACGAAGGCCCGGGGGTTTTTCCCGGCTCGCGGTGCACCTGCATCAGGACCGGGCCGTGACCGGCCGGCTCGTCAACCGCGACGGCCTCCTGTCCGGCTCCCGGAGCCCGGACACGGGCGATTGACCACCCGCCCCGATGCGACGCGACGGGGTTTCGCAGGTGCGGGCCGTATTGCATCATGGGTGGAGGCCCGTCCGAGGTCCCCCTCCGGCGCCTCAGACCCGCTTCGCCGCCACGTGGCTCCCCCTCGATCGCCCCTCCCCCCATGACGCCGACCGCCTACCGCCCCGACATCGACGGCCTGCGGGCCGTGGCGGTGCTCTCGGTGATCGTGTTCCACGCCTGCCCCGCCTGGCTCCCGGGGGGCTTCACC
>CAISKG010000433.1 GCA_903885855.1 uncultured Planctomycetaceae bacterium | reverse complement strand
GGCCGGCGAGGTCGTGCGCCGGGGCCGAGCCCATGCCGCCGGGCCGTGCCAGCGCGATCGCCTCCCAGACGTCGGCGGCGTCGTCGGGGGAGAGGCGCGCGAGCACCGCCATCGCGCCGCCGACGGCGTCGGCGCCGTCGCCCGGGACGGCCGCCAGGGGCGCGGTGGCGAGGATGATGCCGAGGTTGGCGTTGGAGCGGGTCGTGCGGCGCGAGGCGGCGACGGCCCCGAGGATCGTGCGCCCCAGCGCCCGGCCCGGCGCGGCCTCGAAGGCCGGCGCGATGGCGAGCCCCGCGATCACGAGGTCGGCGTGGTCCAGATCGGGAAAGGACGCCCCGGGGCGGACGTTGCCCGGCTTGGCGGCCGTGGCCTCGAGCCGGCAGGCCTCGGCGATGCACCAGCCGCGGCGGCGCGGCTCGGTCGCGGGTTCGGCCGTCGGCATCGGTGCCTTCCGGAGAGAGGTAGACTTGGGGGCGGGCATCCGGGCCGCCGTTCCGCGCGGCCGATCCCCCCGTTGTACCCCTCCCCGCCCGCCCCGTCCCGGCGCCTCCATGGCCACCAGCGACATCGAGGCCGACCCGACGATCGGCCCGGAATGCTTCATCAACCGGGAGTCGAGCTGGCTGGAGTTCAACCTCCGCGTGCTCGAGGAGGCGGAGAACCCCGAGAACCCGCTCATGGAGCGGCTGAAGTTCCTCGCGATCTTCAGCTCCAATCTCGACGAGTTCTTCATGGTGCGCGTCTCGGGACTGCGCGAGCAGGCCTTCGGCGAGAGCGCCCCCCAGGACACCCCCCCCGACGCCATGCCGGCGCTCGAGCAGCTGCGGCGCATCGCCTCCCGCACCCAGGAGCTCGTCGCGCGGCAGTACGCCTGCCTGCGCGACAGCATCGCGCCGGCGATGGTGGAGGAGGGATTCCAGGTGGTGCGCTGCGCCGACCTCGACGAGCAGCAGCTGGAGCGCGTCGACCGGTTCTTCACCGAGCGGGCCCTGCCGATCCTCACCCCGATGGCGGTCGACCCGGCCCATCCCTCGCCGCGCTACCACAACCGCGGCCTGTACATCGGCGCGCAGCTGGAGCAGGAGCAGGGGCTGGGGCCGAAGCGGCTCTTCGCGGTGGTCCAGGTGCCGCAGGTGCTCCCCCGATTCGTGAACGTCGGCTGCGACGTCCCCGGCCAGCACCGCTTCGTGCTCCTCGAGGATCTCGTGGCGGCCCGGCTGTCGCAGCTGTTCGGGGGCTTCACCGTCCTCTCCTGGACGACGTTCCGCGTCACGCGCGACAGCGACCTCGAGCTGCTCGAGCAGGAGTCGGACGACATGCTCAAGCTGATCGAGGAGCGCCTCAAGGCCCGGCAGCGGGGGCAGGCGGTGCGGATCGAGGTCTCGGCGCGGTCGGCCGACGATTCCGTCGCCCGGGCGATCATCGAGGACGAGGAGCTGCGCGACGACGTCGGCGACGGCTATTCGGAGGTGTACCGCATCGACGGCCCGCTCGACCTCACCTGCCTGTGGGAGCTCCACCGCCTCCCCGGCTACCCGCTCCTCCACGATCCCCCCTTCACGCCGCGCATGCCGCGCGGCCTGCGCCGCGGTGAGAACCTGTTCGCGGCCATCGCCGCCGGCGACATCCTCCTCCACCACCCCTACGAGTCGTTCGATCCGGTCGTCGAGTTCGTCACCCGGGCCGCGGCCGATCCGAACGTCCTGGCCATCAAGCAGACCCTCTACCGCACCTCGGGCGACTCGCCGATCTCTCGGGCCCTGATCGCGGCGGCGGAATCGGGGAAGCACGTCACGGCGCTGGTGGAGCTCAAGGCCCGCTTCGACGAGGCCAACAACGTCAGCTGGGCGCGGCAGCTGGAGCGCGCCGGCGTGCACGTGGTGTTCGGGTTCCTCGACCTGAAGACCCACTGCAAGCTCTCGATGGTGGTGCGCAGCGAGGGGCTGACGCTGCGGCGCTACATCCACGTCGGCACCGGCAACTACAACCCCACCACGGCGCTGTCCTACACCGACCTGGGGCTGTTCACCGCCGACGAGCAGTTCGCCGAGGACGCCTCGGCGGTGTTCAACCTCCTCACCGGCTACTCGCAGGGGCACCGTTGGCGGAAGCTGATCGTCGCCCCCAACGACCTCCACCGGCGCACCGTGGCCCTCATCGACGGGCAGGCCGAGCGCGCCCGGGCCGGGCTGCCGGCACGGATCTTCGCCAAGCTCAACGCGCTGGTCGATCCGCGTGTCATCGAGGCGCTGTACCGCGCCAGCCGCGCGGGCGTGCCGATCGACATCGTGGCCCGCGGCATCTGCGCGCTGAAGCCCGGCGTTCCCGGCCTCAGCGAGACGATCCGCGTGCGCAGCATCATCGACCGCTTCCTCGAGCACAGCCGGATCTACGTCTTCGGCCCCGACGACGACGCCGAGGTGTTCATCTCGAGCGCCGATTGGATGCCGCGGAATTTCTTCCGCCGTGTCGAGGTGATGGTGCCGATCGAGAATCCGGCGCTGCAGTCGCGGATCCTGCGGGAGATCGTCCCAGCCTACCTGGCCGACAACACGCGGGCGCGGACGATGCGGCCCGACGGCACCTTCACGCTCACGCGGCCGGCCCCGGGAGAGCCGCCGGTGCGCTGCCAGTCGTTGTTCCTCGACGAGCGGGCGGAGCTGCCCGTCCCCGGCGCCGACCCGTCGCCACCCCCCCGCCGGCACGGCGCGAGCCCGGCGGCGAGCGGCGCGTGCGGCGATCGGGCCGGCGCTGATGCCCGGTCGCCGCGGCTCCTTGAAGCGGCTCGCCGGGGCTTCGTAGAATCCCGTCTCGGAGGCGGCGGCACGGGCAGGAGCCCGGCGCGGGTCGCGTTTCACCGGAGCGCCAGCGGGCCGATGGCCGACGATCACTACCAGACCCTCGGAGTGCCGCGCACCGCGAGCGCCGAGGACATCCGCAAGGCCTACCGGGAGCTGGCGCGCAAGTACCATCCCGACCTCCACCCCGACGACGCGTCGGCGAAGGACAAGTTCAAGAAGGTGCAGGCGGCCTTCGACACGCTCAACGACCCCTCCAAGCGGGAGATGTACGACCGCTACGGCAGCGCCTTCGAGGGGGTGGGCGGTGGCGGCGGGCGCGGTCCCTGGGGGGGCCGCGGGCCCTTTCCCGGAGGCGGGGGCGGCGGCGCGCCCTTCGGAGGCGGCGGGGAGATCGACCTCGAGAGCCTCTTCGGGGGCGCCGGGGGCGCCTTCGGCGACCTCTTCGGCGGCGGGGCCGCCAAGCCACGCTCGCGGCGCAAGCGCCCGCAGCAGGAGCCCGGGGAGGACCTGCAGGCGCGGATCGAGATCCCCTTCCGGCTGGCGATCGACGGCGGCAAGACCGACGTCCGCGTCGATCGCGACGGCGTCACGGAGACGATCAGCGTCACGATCCCGCAGGGGATCCCCGACGGCGCGCGGATGCGTCTGCGCGGGCAAGGGGGGCCGGGCAGCGGCGGTGCGCCCTCCGGCGACCTCCTGCTCGAGGTCTCGATCCTGCCCCACGCGGTGTTCCGCCGTGACGGCGACACGCTCGAGCTCACGCTCCCCGTTTCGCTCTCCGAGGCGATCGAGGGGGCGAAGGTGGACGTCCCCACGCCGTGGGGGACGATCGCGCTGCGCGTCCCGGCGGGAACCAGCGGCGGCCGCAAACTGCGGGCCGCGGGCATGGGGGTGCGCCACGCCAACGGCGCCAAGGGCGACCTGATCGCCGAGGTGCAGATCGTGCTTCCGGCCCGGCCCACCGACGCGGCGCGCGAGGCGCTGCTGGCGGCGGCCAGGGAGGCGGAGGCCGGCGGGGCCGCCCCGCGGTCCGGGCTCTCGTGGTGACGCCGCGCGGCGCCGGGCTGCCGCGGTCGGCGCGGTTGCTGCGGCCGGCCGACTTCGACCGCGTCTTCCGCCATCGCTCGAGCGCCTCGGAGGGCGCGATCGTGCTCCACGGCTGCCCCTCCGCGGCGCCGGGGGAGGCCGCGCGGCTGGGGCTCTCGGTGTCGCGGCGCGTGGGCGACGCCGTGGCCCGCAACGCCTGGAAGCGGCGTCTGCGCGAGGCCTTCCGCGCCGTACGCGGCCGGCTCCCGGCCGGCCAGGACTTCGTGGCCGTCGTCCGCCCCGCGCCGGTGCCGCGCGGGCGCGAAGGCGCGGCGCGCGTCGAGGCGGCGCTCGTCGACCTCGCGGCGCGGATCGTGGCCCGGCCGCGCCACGCCAGATTCGTCGAG
>CAISKG010000432.1 GCA_903885855.1 uncultured Planctomycetaceae bacterium | reverse complement strand
CTGCTCCATCGTGAGCAGCACCTCGCGCGCCTGGGAGCCGGCGTAGATCCCCACCACGCCGTCCTCGGCCATGTAGTCGATGAGGCGGGCCCCGCGGCCGTACCCCACGCCGAGAGCGCGCTGCAGCAGCGACACGCTGCCACGCCCCTCGCGGATCACCACCTCGACGGCGGCGTCGTAGAGGTCGTCCTTGGCCTGGGGCGACTCCCCGGCGTCGGCGTCGCCCGACGAGGCCGGCTTGAGGTTCACCAGCTCCGCGGCGTACTCCGGCTCGCTCGTCCCCACGAAGGCCATCACCTTCCCGATCTCCTCGTCGGAGAGGTAGGTGCCCTGGCCGCGCAGGATCTGCGAGGTGCCGGGGGAGAGGAAGAGCATGTCGCCGTTGCCGAGGAGACGGTCGGCGCCGCACTCGTCGAGGACGACGCGGCTGTCGGTGCGGCTGGCCACCTGGAAGGCGATCCGCGCCGGCAGGTTGCTCTTGATGAGGCCGGTGATCACGTCGACCGTCGGCTTCTGCGTGGCGAGCACGAGATGGATGCCCACCGCCCGGCTCTTCTGGGCGAGGCGGATGATGTGCTGCTCGATCTCCTTGCCGGCGGTCATCATCATGTCGGCGATCTCGTCGGCGATCATCACGATGAACGGCATCGTGGTGGGGATCGCCGCCGCCTCCTCCTCCGACTCCGGCGCCACGCGCTCGAGGATCGTCTCCCGGCCCAGCGCGTTGTAGGCGGTGAGGTGCCGCACCCCGACCTTCGCCAGCAGGGCGTAGCGCTCCTCCATCTTCTCCACCGCCCAGGCGAGGATCGCCTCCGCCTTCTTCATGTCGGTGACGACCGGATGCATGAGGTGGGGGAGCGTCTTGTAGGGGGTGAGCTCGACCATCTTCGGGTCGATCATCAGCATCCGCACCTCGTCGGGCCGGCGCGTCATGACCATCGAGAGGATGAGCGAATTGAGGCACACGCTCTTGCCCGTGCCGGTGCGGCCGGCGATGAGCAGATGGGGCATCGACGCCATGTCGACGACCATCGGGTTGCCGGCCACGTCCTTGCCGAGGAAGAGGGGGATCTTCAGCGACTTCGCCTTGGCCTGCGTCTCCTCCATCACCTCGCGCAGGCGCACCATCTGCCGGGTGGTGTTGGGCACCTCGATGCCCACCGAGTTCTTCCCCGGGATCGGGGCCACGATGCGCACGCTCGGCACGCGCAGCGCGATCGCCAGGTCGTCGGCGAGGTTGACGATCTTCGCCAGCCGCAAGCCGGCCTCGAGCTCGATCTCGTACTGCGAGATCACCGGCCCCGTCTCCACCTCCACGACCCGCACCTTGAAGCCGAACTCGGCGAAGGTCTTCTCGAGCATCCGCGCCCGCTCGCGGACCTCGCTCTCCTGCTCGTCGAGCGCGTGGTGCTCCGTGGGGAGGAGGAGGTCGAGCGGCGGGAGCACGTACTCCGCCCCCCCGGGGCCCGCCTCGTCCATCGTCACCTGCACCGGCGCGCGGCGCGAGGCCGGCGTGCGGATCGGCACCCGCGACGGCGCCGGCTGATCGGCCGACGGGGCCTCCGACTCGTCCTCCTCCTCGGCCTCCGAGACGGCGCTGGCGTCGTCGGCGTCGTCGTCGCCGGCGTCGAAGGCCACCTCCGCCGCGGCCGGTGCCGGCCGGCGGCGGACCCGGATCGTGGGCCCCTGCGATCCCTCGTCTTCCCCGCCGTCGTCGTCGGCACCGACCGCGTCGGCCGTGACGGCCCCGGCGTCTCCCTCGCCGTCGGCGGTGACGGCGCCCTTGCGGCGGCGGCGCTGCCACCAGGGCTCCGCGGCCCCCGCGACGGTCGGCGCGGCGGCCTCGG
>CAISKG010000431.1 GCA_903885855.1 uncultured Planctomycetaceae bacterium | reverse complement strand
GCGGCGGCGAGCAGGCGGCGCGCCCGAGGGGTGATGCCCGTCATCGGCGGGCCTCCTGGGAGGCGTCGGGGTGGACGCCGTCCGCGGCCCCCTCGACGACGACGATCTCGGTCGCGCCGGCGGGAATCGCCGCCTCCTCGACGCCGCCGGCGGGCCAGCGGACGCGGAGCCGCGCCGCGCCGCCCCCGGCCGGCAGGACGACGTGGAGGCGGCGGTCGGAATGGGAGAGGTAGCTCGCCCCGCCGGTCACCTGCAGCGCCGGTGCCGGATCCATCCCCACCACCTCCACGCGCGCCCCCACGGCGTCGCGCGAGGAGCGCGTGCCGACGAGCCGCACGAGCACCGAACGCCCCGCCGGCGTGGCGCGGTTCTCGAGCACCTCGAGCGGCTCGCCGACGTGCGACACGGCCAGATCGAGGTCGCCGTCGCGGTCGTAGTCCCCCGCCGCCATCCCCCGGCCCATGTGGGGGCCCGCGAAGTAGGAGCCGGCCGCCGCGGGAGCGCGGCGGAAGCGGTCGCCGTCGAAATGGAGGTAGAGGGGATCCTGGAGGAGCGGCGAGGCGTCGGGGAACTTCACCACGTGGCCGTCGGTGACGGCGATGTCGACGTGGCCGTCGGCGTCGAAGTCGTCGCACACCGTCCCGAATCCCACGAACAGGCCGCCGATGTCGGTGATCCCGTAGCGCCGGCTGACATGGAGGAAGTTGCCGCGTCCCTCGTTGCGGTACAGGGCGAACCACTCGCGCTCGAAGTTCGTCACCCACAGGTCCGGCAGCCCGTCGCGGTTGAAGTCGCACAGGTCGATCCCCATGCTCCCGTTGGGCACACCCTGATCGTCGAGCGCCGTCCCGCTCACCAGGCCGTTCTCCTCGAAGCGAGCCCGGCCGTCGTTGATGTAGAGGAAGTTGTCGGTGGTGTCGTTGGCGACGTAGATGTCGACGTCGCCGTCGACGTCGAGGTCGGCCAGGAGCACGCCGAGCCCCTTGCCGTCGGCGCGCAGCCCCGCCGCGGCCGAGGCCTCGCGGAAGCCCCCCGCGCCGTCGCCGAGGTAGAGCGAATCGGCGAGCCCCGCGAAGGAGCGCGGCGGGCAGACGTCGCGGACCGTGGCCTTCGGGCCGCACACCGGATGGTTGGCGAACGACCAGTCGACGTAGCGGGCGAGATACAGGTCGAGGACGCCGTCGCCGTCGAGATCGGCCCAGCCCGCGCTCGAGCTCCAGCGGCCGTCGTCCCCCGCCGGCGACGGCGCCGCGGCGAAGGTGCCGTCCCCCTGGTTGCGGAAGAAGAGCGGCACGCCGTAGCCGGTGACGAGCAGGTCGGGGAAGCCGTCGTTGTCGTGGTCGCCGACGGCCACGCCGTGGGAGTAGAGGCCGTCGGCGGCGATCCCCGCCGTCGCCGCCACCTCGCGGAACGCCCTGCCGCCCTGGCTGCGGTAGAGCACGGACGGCAGGCCGAGGATCCTCCGGTCGGCGGTGATGTCGCCGCCGCCGGTGGCCACCAGATCGAGCCAGCCGTCGCGGTCGTAGTCGATCCAGCCGGCGCCGCCGCCGAGCGATTCGAGGATCGAGCAGTGGTCGGCCTCGGCGCCGTTGCGGTAGACCGCGTCGATTCCCAGGCCCGCGCCCCGCGCGGTGAATGCCACTTCGGGCACCGCGACGCTGCGGGAGGCCGGCGCGCGCGCCGCCGCGCCGCCGCCGGGGCGCGCGGGCGCG
>CAISKG010000430.1 GCA_903885855.1 uncultured Planctomycetaceae bacterium | reverse complement strand
TCACGGGTTTTTCACCATACGAAACGCCGGTCAGCGAGTGACGAAAGCCGCGTGAGAATCGTATGAGCATGCCGGCCCGCCGGACGTGAGCGGTGCGGCGATTGGACGTCGCGATCCCGCGATCCCGCGGCACACGTGTCACGGTCACCGATCGGGGTCGAAAGTCGCCACCACCGGGCGGTGGTCGCTCGTCGCATCGTCGTCAGGGAAGTCGCCCTGCTCCACGATCACGTCGGATTCCCCGGCCCACGAGGTCGCGCCGTTGGCCACGAAGATGAAGTCCAGCAGCGAGTCCGGATAGCGGTCACGCCGCTCGCCCGGCGGAGCACTGCGATCGTCTGCCCAATTGGTGTCGACCAGGGGGTCAGGCTCCAGCCAGCGCCACACGCGCGAATCATCGAACACCTGCCACGCTGCATTGCCGCGCCGCGTGTGGAAATCGAAGTCGAGATTGCAGTCACCGGCGAGGATCAACGGCTCGTGGTGGTCTGCCGCCCATCGGCACAGCATCCTCGCCTGATCCGTGCGCAGCGCTTCCTCGCCACGGGCAAGATGGACCGCCACCAGCCAAAAGGCCGCGCCGCCGACCCGGTCGACCAGTCGCAACGCCAGCGGAGAGCGCGCCCTCAGCGTGCCCTCGTCTTCACCCGCCTCGGAGACGAGCATGTTCGCCGAGATGCCGCCGTGGCGGTGGATCTCGTAGGTGTCTTCCACGCGGAAACGCTCCGTGTCGACGAGCACCAACACGCTGTCCTTGTCGCGGAAGCCGCCACTCGCGGAGAGAACCGCTTCGAGGCGTCCGCCACCACCGCGGACCACCGCGTCGCGGAACGCAGGCACTGTCCGGGGATCGACCTCCGAGAGGACCACGATCGCCGCCCTCGTATCCCTTCCGCCGGAGAGTGCTTCGAGGCGAGCGGCGATCACCTCGGGATCGCTCACGGGACGGGCGCCGGGGCGGTTGCTCTCGACGTTCCAGGCCAGGAGTCGAAAAGGCTCCGCCGGGGCGATGGATGATGCCCCGAGAAACATGAGGACCGTCGCGAGCAACTCCTTCAACGCCGGCCGATGCGGCCAGGGATTCGTACGCGTCCCAGGATCTCGAAGCACGAGTCGTCCTCCGGAGTGTGGTCGCCACCCTGTGGCATTCTCACGCCGTTTCCGACGCGACTGTACGATCGAACAGGGCTTGCCTACCCCTGGGCACCGGTCCCCACCGACGTCCCGGCCGATCCACTCACTGGATCTCGATCGAGCCGTCGATGAAGGCGAACTTGTAGTTCGTGCTGGCCTTGAGGGTGCCGAGCGTCACCTTCACGGCGTAGGTGCCCACCGGGCTCGTGGCCGTGGCGGTGGTGGTGAGCACCGGCGCCCCGGAGACGGTGTCGGCTCCCTTGAGCCCGCTGATCGTCGCGGCGAGGGTGGGGATCACCACCGTGCCGCCGGCATTCCGCGTGAGGACGAGCGTCGGCCCGGTGACCGTGATCGTGGCCTGCGTCACCGTGGCCTTGAGGCCGAGCGGCTGCACCACCGCGTAGTTGCCGGCGTCGGCCCCGGAGAGGGTGAAGCCGCTGGCGGTGATCGCCTTGGCCACGCCCACCGCTGAATTGGCGAAGGCGAACTTCGCCCCGCCGGTCACGAGCGCCAGCTCGTCGCCCGCCACGAGGCTCGCGGCCACCAGCGCCGCGGTGCCGCTGGCCTGGGCCACCGTCGTCGCGTCGTACTCGCGGTCGACGCCGGCGAGCCCCGTGACCCCGATCGACCGGGCGGTGATCGTCGCCTTGAGGGTCGTCGGCTGGGCGAGCGAGTAGTTGCCGCTGTCGGTGCCCGAGATCGCGAAGCCGGTCACGGCCACGGGCTTGCTCACCCCGACGTTCTTGGTGGCGACGCTGCCGGCGACGGCCGAGGTGTCGAGGACCACGCTGTCGCCGGCCACCACCGCGCCGGCCGTGAAGGCCCCGCCGGTGATCTTGATCGCGGTCGTGCCGTCGTAGGTGCGCCCGGCGGCCACGACGCCCGTGAGCGCGAGGGCCTTCTTGGTGATGTTGGCCGCGAGCACCAGCGGCGCGAGGGTGTAGTTCGCACTCGGGGCCACGTAGCCGCTCACGGCCACCGGCTTGGCGGTGCCGGCGTTCTTGTCGGCGAAGGCCGCCGTGCGGGCACCGGAGAGCGTCGGCGTGGCGAACTTGACCGCGTCGGCCGTGGCGAGGTTGCCGTACTTCGCCGTCCCGGTGATCGCGACGTTGGTCGTGCCGTCGTAGATCCGGCTCGTGGCGGCCAGCCCCGTGATCGTGAGCGCCCGCGGGGTGATGTCCGCCGACAGGCCCGCAGGCTGCTGCACGACGTAATTGGTCGCGTCGAGACCGGAGAGCGTGTAGCCGGTGACGGTCACCGGCTTGGCCACGCCGACGTTCGGGTCGGCGAAGGCGATCTTCCCCACGCCGCCGACGGCGACGACGTCACCGGCCACGAGCGCCGCCGGGTCGGTCTGCGGCGTGCCGGCGGCGGTGCCGATCGTCGTGCCGTCGTACACCCGGCTCACCGCCGCGACGCCCGTCACGGCCAGGGCCTTCTGGGCGACGTTCACCTTCAGGCCGGCAGGCTGCGGGAAGGTGTAGTTGCCCGCGTCGACGCCCGAGAGCGTGTAGCCGGTCACCGTCACCGCCTTCGCGAGCCCCGCCTTCTTGTCGGCCATCGTGCCGACGGCCGTCTGCGGCGCGGGGGCGACCGCGTCGCCGGCGATCATGCCGGTGAGCGTGCCTCCGGTGATCGCCACCACCTTCGTGCCGTCGTACGTCCGATTCACGGCCGTCGCCCCGCTGACGGTGATCGCCTTGGGGGTGATGTTGGCCTTGAGAACCACCGGCGCGAGGGTGTAGTTCGAGTTGGGGGCGACGTAGCCGTTGACGTTCACCGACTTGGCGAGCCCGGCGTTCTTGTCGGCGAACGCCGCGGTCCGCGTGCCCGAGAGGGTCGGCGTGGCGAACTTGACCGCGTCGGCCGCGGCCAGGCCGGAATACTTCGCCGTGCCGCTGAGCACGACGTTGGTCGTGCCGTCGTAGATCCGGTTGGCGGCCGTGAGACCGACGATCGCGAGCTCCTTGGCCGTGATCGAGGCCGACAGCCCGGCGGGGGCGGTCAGGGCGTAATTGCCCGCGTCGGCGCCGCCGATCGCCACCGACGCCGAGACGGCATAGGTGCCGACGTTCGTCCCGGCGAAGGTGCCGTTCACGGCGGTGATGCCCACGACGTCGCCGGCGTAGGCGCCCGAGAGCGAGGCCTTGCCGATATCGAACTTGGCGGCGTTGGTGCCGTCATAGGGCTTGTCGAGGGCCACGAGGCCGGCGACGGACAGCGGCGCCTTGGAGATCGTGACCGACGGACTGGTGACCGTCTGGATCACGTAATTGCCCGACTTCGCGCCGGTCAGCGACAGCCCCGTCACGGTGACGGGCCTGGTGCCGATGGCCTTGCTGGCGATCGCACCGGCCGCGCTGCCGGCCAGCGACACCCCCGCCACGTCGGCCGCCAGCACGCCGGAGGCCGTCACGCCCGTCACGGCGCCGAACTTGGCCGCCGCCGCCGACACCTTGACGACGGTGGTGGCGTCGTAGACGCGGTTGGTGGCCGTGACGCCGGTCACCGACACCGGGCGGTGGTTGATCGTGGCCGCCAGCGACGGCTGCACGAGCGTGTAATTGCCGGCGGTGTCGTTGGCGAGCGAGTACGCCCCGCCGCGCACGAGCTCGGCCGCGCCGACGTTCGCCGTCGGGAAGGCCCAGGTGACCGTGCCGGCCAGGCCGACGCTGTCGCCGGCCACCGCGCCCACGAGCACCGCGGTCCCGGAGACCGGGGCGGTGACCGTGCCGTCGTAGTTCTTGTCGGCCGCGGTCAGGCCGCCGACGGTGAGCGCCTTCGGCGTGATCGTCAGATCGGCGCCCGTGAAGCTCACGGTGTAGTTCGCACCGGCATCGAGCGTGCCCTGAAGAATCGCATAGATGCCCACGTTCTCGCCGGCGGCCCGAGCGAGCGCCCCGGAGACAGCGTCGGAGCCCACCAGGCCCGTCGCGACGTACGAAAGCGCCGGGTCGGCGTCGCCGTAGACCT
>CAISKG010000429.1 GCA_903885855.1 uncultured Planctomycetaceae bacterium | reverse complement strand
GGGTGTCGCCCACCACGAGGGCCGGGAGCCGCTCGGCCGGCACGAGGGCCGGCAGCCGCTCGGCAGGCACGGGGGCTTGGGCGCGATCCATGCCCGTGAGCCTATCCCGGACGCTGCCCGCGGCGCCAGCGGCCGCCGATTGGCGTCGGAGGGAAGGGGTGGCGCGGGTATGATCGACGGCCGTCCCGGGAATCATCGCATGCGCGGCTTCGTGAAGTTCGTCGCCATCCTCGCCGTCGTCGGCGGCGCCGCGGCCGCCGGCTGGGGGCCCGCCGCCGCCTGGTGGGCCGCACGCACCCGGCCCCGCTTCGACACCCTCCCCGCCGAACGCGGCGACGTGATCGAGGTCATCAACTCCACCGGCACCGTGGAGCCGGTGCAGTCGGTCCAGGTCGGTGCCTTCGTCTCCGGCCAGATCGTCGGCCTCCACGCCGACTTCAACTCCGAGGTCAAGGAGGGGGATCTCCTCGCCGAGATCGACCCGCGCACCTACGAGGCCAACGTCTCCCGCGACCGGGCGGCCCTGGCGGCGCGCCGGGCGGAGCTCGAACGCTGCCAGGCCAAGCTCCAGCAGGCCAGGCGCGAGGAGGACCGGGCGCTGGCGCTGGCGGAGCGCAATTCCAAGTCGATCTCCGACAGCGAGCTCGACCAGGCGCAGTTCACCCGCATCGGCCTCGAGGCCGAGATCGTGATGTCGGAGGCGGCCATCGAACAGGCCGAGGCGAACCTGGAGACCTCCTCCACCAACCTCGGCTACACGCGGATCGTGGCGCCGGTCACCGGCGTCGTCGTCGACCGCAAGGTGGAACTGGGCCAGACGCTCGCCTCGCAGTTCCAGACGCCGGAGCTGTTCGTGATCGCCCCCGACATGCGCCGCGAGATGCGGATCTTCGGCTCGGTCGACGAGGCCGACATCGGGCGCATCCGCCGGGCACAGGAGGCCGGCAAGCCGGTGCAGTTCTCGGTCGACGCCTACCCCGGCCTGGTGTTCGAGGGGAGCATCGCCCAGATCCGGCTCTCCTCCACGACCTCGCAGAACGTCGTCACCTATCCGGTCGTGATCGCCACGCCGAATCCCGATCTCAAGCTCCTCCCCGGCATGACCGCCGAGATCTCCTTCGAGGTCGACCGGCGCGACGACGTGGTCAAGGTGCCCAACGCCGCCCTCCGCTTCTACCCCGCGCGCGACCACGTGCGCCCCGCCGACCGGGCGATCCTCGACGGCCGGGCGCTCGAGGCCGACGACGAGGCACGCGGCCAGGCCCCCTCCGCCGCGGCCAAGGCCGACGCCGAGACCGAGCGGCGCCGGCGGCACGTGTGGGTGGTGGAGCCCGACGGCCTGCTGCGGGCCATCGCCGTCGTCACCGGCATCGGCGACCACCGGGCCACCGAGATCGCCTCCGGCGAGGTCGAGCCGGGAGCGCGGCTGGTGGTGGGCATCGCCCCGGCCGACGAATGAGCGCCGCATCGCCATGATCACGCTCCAGCTCGCCTTCCGGGCCCTCGCCAAGAACCGGCTCCGCGCGGGGCTCACCGTGCTCGGCGTGGTGATCGGCATCGCCGCCGTCACCACGCTCGTCTCCGTCGGCCAGAGCGCCGCGGAGATGATCCGTGGGCAGTTCGCCGCCATCGGCACCAACGTGATCGTCGTCATCCCCGGCACGGGGGAACGCGGCGGGGTGCGCCTCGGGCCCCTCCCCACCCTCTCCCAGGCCGACGTCGACGCCATCGGCACCGAGTGCCCCGCCGTGCTGGCGACGACCCCACTGGTGGCCGCCACCGGCCAGGTGATCCACGACGGCACCAACTGGAGCCCCAAGCAGATGTACGGGGTGGGGGTGGAATACGTCACGGTGCGCAGCTGGCCGGTGCGCCGGGGGGGATTCTTCAGCGAGCGCGACGTGGCCGGGGCGGAGAAGGTGTGCGTCATCGGCCACACCGTCGCCGCGCGGCTCTTCCAGACCGCCGATCCGATCGGCGCCATCGTGCGCATCCGCAACATCCCCTTCCGGGTCGTCGGGCTCCTGGAGAAGAAGGGGGCCAACATCGTCGGCGACGACCAGGACGACATCCTCCTCATGCCCTACTCCACCGCGCGGAAGCGGCTGGTGGGCAACGGCTTCAAGGGGGTGCACGCGGCGCTCGTCTCGGCGCGCTCCGTCGACACCATGCACGTCGCCGAGCGCGAGATCCGCCACCTCCTCGCCGACCGCCACCGCATCGCGCCGGGCCAGGCCAACGACTTCCAGGTGCAGAACACCACCGAGATCGCCAAGGCCCTGGGCGTGGTGACGGGGATCATGACCGCGATGCTCGCCTCCATCGCCGGGATCTCCCTGCTGGTGGGGGGCGTGGGCATCATGAACATCATGCTCGTGAGCGTCACCGAGCGCACGCGCGAGATCGGCCTGCGGATGGCGCTGGGGGCCACCGGCGGCGACATCCTCCGCCAGTTTCTCGTGGAGGCGGTGCTCCTGGCCGCGATCGGCGGGGCGGTGGGCTTCGCGCTGGGCGTCGCCGGCGCCGCCGGCCTGACGACCCTCATCAACGCCTATTCATCCGGCTCCGACTGGCCGGTGGTGGTGTCGGTGCCCGCGGGCATCCTGGCGATCGTGTTCGCGGCGGTGGTCGGGGTGTTCTTCGGCTGGTATCCCGCCCGCCGCGCCGCGCGGCTCGATCCGATCGAGGCCCTGCGCTACGAGTGAGCCGCGGCGACCATCTCGTCGGAGACGACGAGCCCGTCGCGCAACGTCACCACGCGGTCGGCGGCCGCCGCCACGCCGCGGTCGTGGGTCACGATGATCACCGTCAGCCCCTGGTCGCGGTTCAGGCGCCGGAAGAGGTCGATCACGTCCTGCCCCGTGCGGCTGTCGAGATTGCCGGTGGGCTCGTCCCCCATGAGGATCGACGGGCCGTTGACCAGCGCCCGCGCGATCGCCACACGCTGCTGCTGGCCGCCGGAGAGCTGCGAGGGATGGTGGTCGAGGCGGTCGCCGAGCCCCACGCTCTCGAGCGCCGCCACCGCCCGGCGCCGCCGCTCGCGCGCCGGCACCCCCCGGGCGTAGATCATCGGCAGCTCGACGTTCTCGAGCGCCGTGGTCCGCGCCAGGAGGTTGAAGTTCTGGAACACGAAGCCGAGGTGGCGGTTGCGCACCGTGGCGCGCTCGTCCTTGGAGAGGGCCGTCACCTCGCGCCCCTCGAGCAGGTAGCTGCCGGACGTGGGCCGGTCGAGGCAGCCGAGGGTGTTCATGAGGGTCGACTTGCCCGACCCCGACGGGCCGACGAGCGCCACGTACTCCCCGCGGCGGATCGACAGCGACACCCCGCGCAGCGCCTCCACCCGCACGCTGCCGAGCTCGTACACCTTGGCCACGTCGGTGACCACGATCAGCGGCCGGTCGTTGGTCGGAGGGACGGGCATGGCGACGCCAGAGCGGGAAGGGCCAGAGCGGGGATGACCGGGCGGGGAGCACCGGGCGGGGGACGTGCTATCACGCTCCGGCGGCGGCGGGAGGGGATTCTACCCGGCCGCGGACGGCCTCCGGGGGGCGAACGCTCCCCAAAACGCGCCCTTTTCCGTCCGGGCCGCTAGGCTCGGGAGTGTCGCCCCGCGGCGTGCGGCGGCGGAAGACTTTCGACCAGGGAGGACGACGTGAAGAACGTGCGACGGGTGGTGCTCGGGCTGGTGGCGGCGGGGCTCGTGTCGCTCGTGCCGGGAGAGGCCAGCGCCCAGGGCCTGTGGTTCGGGACGTGGGGCTGGGGCGGCCCGGTGGCGATCGCGCCGGCGCCGGTGTTTTACGGCGGCTTCGGCCCGACCTACGTGTCGACCTACCGCGTCGCGTCGTGGGGATATCCCGGCTACGCCATGCCGGCCTACGCCCCGCCGGTCTATTACCCGCCGGTCTACCGGAGCGTGTCGTACGGGCCGGTGTACGGCGGGCCGGTGTACGCCGCTCCGCGGGCCCATGCCATCCGCGTGGCCAATCGCGTGGCGCGCCGCAACTGGCGCTGGGGCTACGGCTGGGGCTGGTGAGCCACCACGCGGGGATCAGGTGCCCGCGAGGACGACCCGGAAGCCCCCGGAGAAGTCGCTGAACGACGGGTCGTTCTTGTTGCGGTCGGCGGATCGGCAACGGGCCGGGTCGTAGCCCCATCCGCCGCCGCGCAGGACCTTCGTGGTGCCGCTGGCCGGACCCTGGGGATCGGTCCCCCCGGCCAGCGCCGACTTGTACCAGTCGGAGCACCACTCGTAGACGTTGCCGTGCATGTCGGCGAGGCCCCAGGGATTGGGCTTCTTGCGGCCGACGCGGTGGGCGTACTGCTCCTTGCGGTCGCCGGTGTTGCCGTAGAACCAGGCATGGTCGCCGAGACGGCGCGGGTCGGATCCGAACGACCACGGGGTGGTCGTGCCGGCGCGGCAGGCATATTCCCATTCGGCCTCGGTGGGGAGCCGGTAGTGCTCCCCCTTCTCGAGCCAGCCCGCGGCGCGCTCGTGGGCCGTGAGCTTGTGGCAGAAGGCGACGGCGTCGTGCCAGTCGACGTACACCGCGGGTGCGTCCTCGCCGGCGGCCACGCAGCGCTCCCCCTTCCAGGGCTCGCTCTTCATCACCGCCTTCCACTGCTTCTTGGTGACGACCGTGCGCCCCATGAGGAAGGGGCGCGTGATCTCCACGCGCATCTGCGCCTCGTCGGTACCCCGGTCCTTCTCGGTGGCGGGGCTGCCCATCGTGAAGACGCCGGCCGGCAGCGGCACGAGCTTCATGCCGATGGAGTTGGCCGCCGGCCGCGGGGGGGCCGCGGGCTTGGCGGCGCGGGCCGGCCGCTTCGCCGTGCCGGCCTTCGCGGCCTTGCCGGCCTTCGTCGCCGCGGCGGGCTTGCGGGCCGGGGCGGCGCCGCGCTTCGCGGGGGTGGCCTTCTTGGCGGCGGGGCGGGCGACCTTCGACGTGCTGCGGCTGGGGCGGCGCTCGGCCATCGGGGCTCTCCACGGGTGAACGGACGGCGGGGCGCGGCGCCACGCGCCCGCGACTTCCCCCGACGCACCATTTCACCCCCGCCGCATGGGCCGTTCAAGCCTCCGGGACGGGGCGGCCGGCACCGGGGCCGATCAGGCGGCGGCCCCGCCGCGGGCCTTGTAGAGGTAGGGGTTCATCGTGGGGTCGTTGTACATCTTCATCATCCGGAAGACGCGCAGCGGCCGCGTGCCGGCGAAGACCTCCGCGAGGAGGCGGTCGATGGCCTCGATGAGATGCTGGCGCTGGGCGTCGAGGACGGCCATCCGCGCCGCCGCCTTCTCGCGGTGCTCGGGCGTGGCGTCGGCCCGGTCGATCTGCTCGCGCATGTGGAAGCGGCGCAATTCGAGGATCGAGAGCCGGTCGATGGCCGAGCCGGGGGTCTCGGTGGCGGCCGGGGTGCCCGGGGCGGCCGCGGTGCCGCGCCGGCCGAGCTCGGCCACGAGCCAGTCGTCCACCTTCTCGATGGCGTCGTTGCGCGCCTGGTTGAAGCGGTCGATGGCGCGCTTCACCTCCGCGATCCTCGCGTCGGTGACGTCGGGCGAGCGCGCGATGTCCTCCTCGTGCCAGAGCTGGAAGTTGAACTTGTGGAGGTCGCAGATGCGCCCCTCGAGCTCGGTGGCGGCGTGGCCCGGATCGACGACGTGCCATTCGGCGACGAGGCGCTCGAGGAGCGTGTCGATCTCGGCGGCCGTCATCGGGGGGGCGGCCGGATCGGCGGCGACACGGCAACCGCACTGGGAGGAGCAGGTGGTCATGGGAGGTCTCCGGGGTCGGAAAGGAGGATGGGGAAGGGTCAGGCGGCGCGGCGGAGCACGAGACAGAGGTTCGCGCCGCCGAAGCCGAAGGAGTTGCTGGCCGCCACGTCCACCCGGCGCTCGCGCTTCACGTGGGCCACGTGGTCGAGCGGGCAGCGCTCGTCGGGGTGGTCGAGGTTGACGGTGGGGGGGATGGCCTGGTGCTCGAGCGCCACCAGGCACACGAGCGCCTCGAAGGCGGCCGCGGCGCTCACGAGGTGCCCCGACATGCTCTTGGTGGAGCTCACCGGCACCCGGTCGGCCGCCGCGCCGAGCGCCAGGCGGATGGCGGCGGCCTCGGCCACGTCGCCGACCGGCGTGCCGGCGGCGTGGGCGTTGACGTAGTCGAGGTCGGCCGGCGCGACGCCGGCGTCGGCCAGCGCCAGGGCGATGGCGCGGGAGGCCTCGGCGGGATCGGCGCTGGGGATCACCATGTGGGCGGCGTCCCCCGACATGCCCGCCCCGGCGAGCACGGCCCGCGGCCGCGCGCCGCGGCGCTCGGCATGCAGCGACGATTCCAGCACCAGGAACACGCCCCCCTCCCCCATCACGAAGCCGTCGCGGTCGCGGTCGAAGGGGCGCGAGGCGCGCGAGGGATCGTCGGCGCGGCGCGACAGCGCGCGGAGGTTGTAGAAGGCCGCGAAGCCGGTGGGGCTGAGGATGTCGGCGCCGCCGGCCACGCAGGCGTCGACGAGCCCGGCGTCGATCCAGCGCCGCGCCATCGCCAGCGCGTAGCCGCTCGAGGCACAGGCCGCCGCCACGGTCGTCGCCGGCCCGCCGATGCAAAGGGCCGCGGCGAGGCGGTGGACGAGACCCGGCGGCCGCCGCGCCGCGAAGACCTCGCGGCCGCCGGCGAGGAAATCGGCCTCCCAGCTCTTGAGCTGCTCCGCCCCCACCCCCATCACGATCCCCACGCGCCGCGGATCGGCGGCGGCCGCGGGATCGAGCCCGGCGTCGGCCAGCGCCGCCGTGCAGGGCACAAGGCACATCGCCGCCAGGCGGTCATCGGGCAGGTCGGGCCGGCCGGGCAGGGAAGGCAGCGCGGCGGGGGCGGCGAACTGGCGCTCGCCGCGGCAGGCGTCGCCGGCGGCGATCTCCACGACGCCCGAGCGGCCGGCGAGGAGCGCCGCGCCGATCGTGGCCGCGTCGTTGCCCAGCGGGCTGACGGCGCCGACGCCGGTCACCACGACCGGGCCGCCGGACGGGAGCGGGGCACGGCTCATGCGGCGCGCCTCCCGCGTGCCGCCTGCACGTCGTGATCGATGCCCACCACGCCCCCCCAGGGCAGGTGCACGCTCCACAGGCAGCCGTCGCATCCGCCGTTTCGCGGCGCGTCGAGGCGCCGGGCGGGATCGATAGCCGCGGCGAAACGCGCGAGGGCCTCCCCGCCGGTCTCGGCCCGCGCCGGGGCCGCGATCGGGGGAGCCGCGGCGCCGCGCAGCACGAGGCGCGTGCTTCCCGCGGCGGCGGGATCGAGGGCCACGGCGACCGCCCGGCAGACGGCGTCGGGGGGCAGCTC
>CAISKG010000428.1 GCA_903885855.1 uncultured Planctomycetaceae bacterium | reverse complement strand
GACCTGACCGCCATGGTGCATGACAAGTACCCGGAGCTGATCGGCGGCATCCGCGGCCTCTCCGAGGAGACGACCACGGGCGTCCACCGCCTCTACCAGATGCACGAGGCGGGCACGCTCAAGCTGCCGGCGATCAACGTCAACGACTCCTGCACCAAGAGCAAGTTCGACAACCTCTACGGCTGCCGGGAGAGCCTCGCCGACGGCATCAAGCGGGCCACCGACGTGATGGTGGCCGGCAAGGTGGTGGTGGTGTGCGGCTACGGCGACGTCGGCAAGGGCTCCGCCCACGCCATGAAGAGCCTCGGGGCCCGCGTGATCGTCACCGAGATCGACCCCATCAACGCCCTCCAGGCGGTGATGGAGGGATTCGAGGTGACGACGATGGAGGAGGCCGCCTCGCGGGGGCAGATCTTCGTCACCGCCACCGGCTGCCGCGACGTGATCCTCGGCGAGCACATCGCCCGGATGCCGAACGACGCCATCATCTGCAACATCGGGCACTTCGATCTGGAGATCGACGTGGCCTGGCTCGAGAACACGGCGGGGATCAAGAAGGTCGAGATCAAGCCGCAGGTCGACCGCTACACCCTCCCCTCCGGCAACTCGGTGATCGTGCTGGCCGAGGGGCGGCTGGTGAACCTCGGCTGTGCGACGGGCCATCCGTCGTTCGTGATGAGCACCAGTTTCACCAACCAGGTGCTCGCCCAGATCGCCCTGTGGACCGAGCCTGAGACGTACGACATCGGCGTCCACCGGCTCCCCAAGAAGCTCGACGAGGAGGTCGCCCGCCTCCACCTCGACAAGCTCGGGGTGAAGCTCACGAAGCTGACGCCGAAGCAGGCGGAGTACCTCCACGTGCCGGTGGAGGGGCCCTTCAAGCCCGAGTACTACCGCTACTGATCCCGCCACCCGGCCACGCGCCGCGGAAAACCGGGTCCATCCCAGGGGGGCATCGCGACGAGCGATGCCCCCCTTCGCATGCGCCGTCGGGGGGTCAGCCCCTCGTCCCCGAGCGGCCGCGCCGGCCAGGGGCCCCGGGGCCGGCGGAGCGCCGGCGGGCCTTGTGGGTTCCACGTGGAACGAGCGCCGCGGACCGTCGCGCCGGGCGGGCCGATGTGCTACCATCCGCCCGCTCCGCCATACGCCTTCCCGCCCGTCTCCCCCGAGGATCCGTCCCTCCCATGCCCCACGTCGCCCCGTTCCGCGGCCTCCGCTACGACCCCAAGCATGTCGGCGCCCTCTCCCAGGTGATCGCCCCGCCCTACGACGTCATCGATGCGAATCTCCAGGAAGCGCTCTACCGGCGGCACCCGGCGAACGTGATCCGCATCGAGCTCAATCGCGAGGAGCCCGGCGACGACGACCGCTCCAACAAGTACACGCGGGCGGCGCGGTTCCTGGCCGACTGGCGCGGCCAGGGGGTGGTGATGCAGGAGCCGGCGGCCGCGCTCTACGTCTATCACCAGGAGTTCGAGGTGGAGGGGCGGCGCCACCTCCGCCGGGGCGTCATGGCGAGGGTGCGGCTGGAGCGCTTCGGCACCGGCAACATCCATCCCCACGAGGAGACGATGTCGGGCCCCAAGCAGGACCGCCTCCTCCTCACGCGGGCCTGCCGGGCGAATCTCTCGCAGGTCTTCGGCCTCTATCCCGACCCGCGGGGGGAGGTGCAGGAACTGCTCGACAACGCCGTGTCGGGGCAGCCGCCGCTGGAGGCCACCGACCACCTGGGGGTGAAGAGCTGGATGTGGCCCCTCACCGACGAGGGCATCGCCGCCAAGGTGGCCGGCCTGATGGGCCCCAAGCCGGTGTTCATCGCCGACGGCCACCACCGCTACGAGACCGCCTGCAACTACCGCGACGAGGTGGCGGCGGCCGCCGGCGGCACGCTCCCCCCGGACCATCCGGCGAACTTCGTCCTCATGATGCTCGTGGGGATGAGCGATCCGGGGCTCGTGGTCCTCCCCACCCACCGGCTGTTCACCCTGCCCGCGGTGGCGACGGCGGCGGAGTTGGCGACGAGGCTGGGGGGCTGCTTCACGCTCGAGCACGCCGGGCGGGGCGCGGCCGCGGCGGCGTCGGTGTGGGAGCGCATCGAGACGGAGGGGGAGCAGGGGACGCTCGGGCTCTTCACCGCGGGCGACGACACCTGGACGCTCGCCCGGATCACCCCCGCCGGGGTCACCCGGATGGAGCAGGTGGCGGCGGAGCACTCGCCGGCCTGGCGGGCCCTGGGGGTGTCGATCCTGCACCGCCTGGTGGTCGCCGATCTCCTGGGTGCCCCGCAGATCCCCACCCCCGGCTACGTGCACCTGGTGCGCGAGGTGGTGGAGGGGCTCGGCACGGGGAAGTACCCGCTGGCGGCGCTCGTCATGCCGGCCACGGTGGACGACATCCGCAGCGTCAGCGAGACCGGCGAGCGCATGCCGGCCAAGAGCACCTACTTCTATCCCAAGCTCGCCAGCGGGCTGGTCTTCAACCCGCTGGAGTGAGGCCGCCGCGGCCCGCGCCACGCCCGCTCCCGCGACGCGGTGCGGCGGGCGGTTCCACGTGAAACGGCACCGGCCCGGGAGGCCGGGCTGGCTGGCGGACCTGCGCGATCTGGGCGGGGCGGGGCGGTCGTGACGTTTCACGTGGAACGGCCCGGCCCCCGGAAGCCTCCGTCGACCTGACGCCTGCGGCGACCTTGCGCGACGGGGCGGATGGAGCGCCGCGGGGCAACCGGCACGACGGCGGTGCCGGACGTGGCCGATATTCCGGATGCTCCCGTGATGCGCGGGGCGACGCCTGGAAGGGATATGCGCGTGGGACGGATTCTCTGCGTGGCCAACCAGAAGGGGGGCGTGGGCAAGACCACCACCGCCACCAACCTGGCAGTGGGCCTCGCCAAGGGTGGGCAGCGGACCTTGCTCGTCGATCTCGACCCGCAGTGCAACGCCACCACCGGCCTGGGCGCCGTGCCGGCCCCGGTGCATCCGCTCGTCACGGAGGGGCCCCTCTCGGCGGCGCTGGTGGCCACCGGCGTCGAGCGGCTGGCCCTGCTCCCCGGGAGCCGCAGCGTCCGCGACGTGGAGCGTCTGGCGGCGCAGGCCCGCGCCGGCAGCCTCGTCCTCGAGACGCACCTCGCCGGCGGCCTCGGCGCCTGGGACTACTGCCTCATCGACTGCCCCCCCTCGATCGGCGACCTGACGCGCACGGCGCTGGCCGGCAGCACGGAGGTGCTGATGCCGATCCAGTGCGAGTACTTCGCCCTCGAGGGGCTCTCGCAGATGATCGAGGTGATCCGGGACGTGATGGACGAGAAGCCCGGGCGGCTGCGCTTCGGCGGCATCGTCCTCACGATGCACGACGACGCCCTCGACCTCACCCGCGAGGTGGAGGAGGAGGTGCGCGACTTCTTCGGGGAGATCGTCTTCGAGACGGTGATCCCCCGCGACGTGGCGGTGTCGGAGGCTCCCAGCCACGCCCGCAGCGTCCTCGACTACGCGCCGCGCTCGCCGGGAGCGCGGGCCTACACGGAGCTGTGCATGGAGGTGCGAGACTGTGAGTAGGGAACGACGGCTGGGTCGGGGTCTGGAAGCGCTGCTGGGTCGCGCCGGTGTGGAGCCGGCGGCGCCGGCGGCCGCGCCGCGGACCGACGGCACCGGCGCCCTCGCCGCCCGCCCCGAGGCCCGGCCCGCCGGCGGCCTCGG
>CAISKG010000427.1 GCA_903885855.1 uncultured Planctomycetaceae bacterium | reverse complement strand
CGGTCGAGCTCGTCCGCGACGGGGAGACGATCGGCGCCGGCGAGGCGACGATCGTCGACGGGGAGGCGCGGGTGCGCTTCGCCGACCGGCCCGCGCGGCCGGGGGCCCACCGCTACGTGCTGCGCGTCAAGGGGGGCCTCGACGCCCACCCGGGCAACGACGAGGCCGCGCGGTGGGTGGAGGTGACCGGCGGGCCGCGACTGCTCCTGGTGAGCGGCTACGACCCGAGCCCGCTGGGGGCGGCCCTCCGCGCCGAGGGGCTCGCCGTGGAGGAGACGACCGACCTGGCCGCCCTCCACGTGGGGATGCTCTCGGGGGCCCGCGGCGTGATCCTCGACAACGTCCCCGCCCACCGCATCCCCGTCGACTTCGTCCGCGCACTCGAGTTCTACGTCACGGCGCAGGGCGGTGGCCTGGCGATGATCGGCGGCCGCTACTCCTTCGCCGGCGGCGGCTGGGCCGGGTCGCCCCTGGCGCCGCTGCTGCCGGTGACGATGGAGCTCAAGGAGGAGCACCGCAAGCTCGCGGTGGCCATGGCGCTGGTCATGGACCGCTCCGGGAGCATGGCGATGACGGCGCCCGGCTCGACGGTCACGAAGATGTCGCTGGCGGCGGAGGGGGCGGGGCGATCGATCGAGCTGTTGGGGGACAAGGATCTGGCGGTGGTGATCCCGGTCGATTCCGCCGCCCATCCCCTCTCCGACGGGCTCATGGCCGTGGGCCCCAACCGGGCGAAGCTGGCCTCCGCCGCCCGGCGCGTGACGAGCGCCGGCGGCGGGATCTTCTGCTACACCGGCCTGGCGTCGGCCTGGAAGATGCTGCGCGACGCGCCGGTGGGGCAGCGCCACGTGATCCTCTTCGCCGACGCGGCCGACGCCGAGGAGCCCGGTGACTACGTCGCGCTGCTCGCGGAGATGACGGCGCAGAAGTGCACCGTCAGCGTCATCGGCCTGGGCACCGAGCGCGACCCCGACGCCGATTTCCTCCGTGACGTGGCCAATCGCGGCGGGGGGCGGATCTTCTTCAGCGACCGCCCGACCGACCTCCCGGCGCTGTTCCAGATGGAGACGGCCACGATCGCGCGCTCCGCCTTCATCGAGGAGCCGACGGCCGTGAAAGGCACGCCGGGGTGGTTCGAGATCGGCGCCGCGCCGCTGGAATGGCTGGCCGCCGTCGACGGCTACAACCTCGTCTACCTGCGCCCCGGCGCCTCGCAGGCGGCCGTCTCGGGCGACGATTTCGGCGCGCCCCTGGTGGCCTTCTGGCCGCGCGGCGCCGGGCGCACGGCGAGCGTCGCCTTCCCGCTCGGGGGCGAGCGCTCCGAGCAGGCCCGCGCCTGGCAGGGCTACGGGGCGCTGGCCGGGAAGCTGGGGCGCTGGCTCGTGGGCCCGGGCACCCCCGAGGGCCTCGGCCTGCGGACGACGGTGGAGGGATCGAGCCTCCGGGCTGAGCTGTTCTTCGACGAGTCGTGGACCGGCCGCGTGGCGGCCGCCGCGCCCCGGCTGGTCGTGTCGCGTGGCGACGAAGGGGCTGCGGAGACGGTCACCTGGGAGCGGGAGTCACCCGGCCACTTCGTCGCCCGCGACGACGTCGCCGGCGGCGAGGCGCTCCGCCTGGCGGTGGTCGTGGGCGACACGGCGCTGGCCGCCGGGCCGATCGACGTCGGGGTCGACCCGGAATGGTCGTTCGACCGGCGACGGCGCGACGAGCTCCGCGCCGTGAGCCGCTCGAGCGGCGGCGAGGAGCGCGTCGACCTGGCCGAGGTCTGGAAGGCGCCGCGCGTGCGGGCCTGGCGCGGGCTCTCACGGCCGCTGCTCGGCCTCCTCCTCGCGCTCCTCCTGGCGGAGGCCTTCCAGACGCAGACCGGCTGGCGCCCGGGGGCGCGCCGCGGTGCGTCACCGGCGGCGGCGCCGGTCAGGGCAGCGCCCGGCGGCAGCGGTGGAGGGTCATGATCGCGTAGGCCGTGCCGTACTGCTGGTGGTAGTCGTAGAGCGGGTAGTCCCACCACGAGCCGTCGGCGTCCTGCACGTCGATGATGATCCGCGCCAGGTGATCCTGGTAGAAGGGGCGCCGCTCGGGGGGCAGCTGCTCGATCACCCGCCCCGCGTAGTAGTGTCCGAAGTAGTAGAAGTAGCCCGCCACCTGGAAGAACGACTCGTGCGGCACGGGGCGCTTGCGCCCCAGATCGAGCCAGCCGTTGCGGGTCACGAGGCGGTCGAGCCAGTCCTCGAAGACGGCGTCGGTGACCTTCTCGTCGCCCCACAGCCGCATGGCGAGATTGCAGGCCTGGCTGCGCCCCAGGCTCCCGGCGGGCCGATTGATGCCGCGCCGCGGCTGCCGGCGCAGGTAGCTGCCGTAGAGGTAGCTGAAGTCGGGGAGCTGCTGCTCGCGGGTCGCCTCGACGGCCCGCTGCGTGACGCGCTGCGGGGGATCGAGCCCGATCCGCCGGGCGTCGTCGAAGGCCACGAGCACCATCGCGTTGACGAAGCTCGTGGAGCTGGAGGCGGGCCGCTGGGTGCCGTGCTTGAAGTCGTAGTAGCCCCAGCCCCCCTCCGCCGACTCGTACTTCTCGAGCTTCTCGAACTGCCCGCGGATCAAGCCCTCGATCCGCTCGCGCCGCGCGGCGTCGTCGGGGATCCGGCCGTGCATGGCGACGAGCGCCTGGATGCCGTAGCCGTGGGCCCAGACGTTGTAGATCAGCATCGGGTTGTCGCGCCGCACGAGGGGGAGATGCTCCTCGAGCCACGCCTCCCCCTTCTCGATCGCACGGAGCACCTCCTCGCTGCCGTCGTTCTCCTCGATGAGGGCCTGCACGCACATCGCCGAGGTCGCCGCGCGGAAGCCGAGATGCGAGCCGACGCCGGCGATGATGTTGAGGTCCTTGGTGCGCTCGGCCGAGCCGAAGGAGCCGTCGGCGTTCTGGATGCCGACGAGGAACCGCCGGCCGCGGTCGATCGCGCCGTCGATCTCCGCCGGCGAGAGCGACGCCGGGCCGCGCGGCCGGGGCACCGGGTCGTCGTCGTCGGCGTCCGCCCCCTCGCGTTCGTCCGCGGCCGCGGACGCGGGCGGCGGGGCCACCTCGTCGCTCCGCGCGTGCCCGCCCCACGCGGCGAACGCCGCCAGCACGAGCACGCCCTTCCCGATCACCGCCTCCATCGAGCGTCGCATGGCAATCCTCCGCCTTCGACCCGTGGGCCCGTCCACCCTTCGCCCCCCGGCGTACTCCGCGTCAGGGCTTCGCGGCCAGCACCACGTCGCCCGCGGCGACCCCCTCGAGGATCTCGACGCGGCCGCCGCTGGAGCGCCCGACGCGCACGGCGCGGCGCTGCGGAGCCGCGCCGTCCTTCCCCGGCAGCCACACCTCGCGCGTGCCGTCGGCGGCGCGGGAGACGGCCGTGGCGGGGAGCGTGACGGCGTCGGCCTTCTCGTAGACGCGGCAGGTGGCCGCCCCCGTGGTGCCCGGCAGCGGGCGCGGGGCCCCCTCGGGCACGGTGACGGCGAAGCGCACGTCGAGCTTGCCGTCGCGCGGCACCGGCGCCAGGGCCGCCGCCGGCTCGATCGCGATCGCCACCTCCGCGTCGGGGCGGCCGGTCAGTTCGACGCGTCCGCCGAGGGCGGGGGTGACGAGGTGCGTCTCCTTCTCGTCGATGCGGATGCGGAAGGCGACGCGCGCGGGATCGACGATCGTGAACACCATCTCGCCGGGGAGCACCGACTGCCCCGGCGCGGCCTTCGCCGCCACCACGCCGGTCGACCAGGCGCCGTCGTGGAGTCGGCCGAGGTAGGCCACGCCGTCGCGCGGGGCCTTGAGCGGCACCGCCGCCCGGTCGGCCTTGAGGTCGCGCATCTTCCGCAGCGCCTCGGCCCGGTCGCGCTCCGCCTTCTGGAGTCCGAGCCGCTTCTGCTCGAGGGCCAGCCCCGACGTGGCCCGCTCCTTCTCGAGCCCCAGCCGCGTCTTCTCGGCGGCGTCGCGCAGGGCCGCCTCGCGGCGCGGGATCTCCAGCTCGAGCGCCGCCTCGTTCTCGACGCCGGCGCGCCGCAGGTTGAACTCCGCCGACTCCACCTCGAACCGGGTGCGCTGGAGGATCATCTCCTCCGTCTCCTCGGTGAGGTCCTTGTCGCGGTACATCTTCTCGAGTTGCCGCAGTTCCTCGCGGTTGTACTTGAGCGACTCCTCGGCGCTCCGCAGGCGGAAGCGGGCCGAATCCTCCGCCAGCGTCCGGCCGATGGCGAGGAAGCGGGCCAGATCCTCGCCGGCCGCGCGCGCCTCGCGCTCGGAGGCGGCCAGCTCCAGGGGCACCAGCGCCTCCGTCACCGGGAGCTCCCGCCGGGCGATCTCGATGGCCCGCTCGCCGATCGCGAGATCGACCTCGAGGTCGGCGATGGCCCGGTCGAACTTCTCCGTGTCGAACTCGACGAGGACGTCGCCGGCCTTCACGATCGTGCCGTGGCGGACGACGTTCACGATCTCGAGCGCCTGCGCCCACTGCTCCGGCTTGAACTGCACCACCACCGGGTCGACCGGCTCGAAGTCCCCCTTCGCCTCGAGGACGACCTCGAAGCGCCCCTTCTCGGCGGTCACCGTGGCCGGCGCGGCCGGCGTGGCCGCCTGCGGCGGCTTGGCCTCGTCCTGGGCGGCGGCCGGGACGACCGCCGCGGCGAGCAGGGCCGACATGACGACGTGCGCGCGGGCCCCCGGGCACGCGGCCCGGCGGCGGGGAAAGAGTGCGAAGATCGACATCGAGCCCTCGTTGCCTCGGGGGTGGTCGGGATGGAGCTCGCCGCGGCATCCGCGGCGGCGGGGGGATCGTACCATCCCGCCCGCCGCCCGAGACGGCCCGGCCCCGCGCGGACCACCAACGAGCCGGCCCGGGGCGACACGCGGCGTGTCGCCCCGGGCCGGAGGGATTCCGCCCTCCCCGCCGGCCGCCGGAGGAACGGCCGGGTGGGGAGGGATGCACACCGCGTCAGCGGCTGTGGACCATCTGGAAGCCGTGGTAGGCCTCGTTGCCGTGCTCGCCGTAGTCGAGGCCCTCGATCTCCTCCTCCTTGGCGACCCGGAGGCCGCAGATGAACTTGATCGCCAGCCAGCAGATGCTCGACACCACCAGCACGTAGGCCCCGACGGCCACCACGCCGATGAGCTGGATCACGAGCTGCTCGGTGCCGCCGCCGTAGAACAGCCCCGCCTTGGGGCCGCCGGCGATCATCGAGCCGAAGGGACCGGCCACGGCCGTCTGCGACAGGTCGCTCGAGGTGAACAGCCCCACGCAGAGCGTGCCGAAGGTGCCGCACACGAGATGCACGCTGGTGGCACCGACCGGATCGTCGACCTTGATCTTGTCGAAGAACAGCACCGAGAACACGACCATCACGCCGGCGATCGCCCCGATGATCACGCTGGCGGGAACGGTGACGTAGGCGGCGCTGGCCGTGATGCCGACAAGGCCGGCGAGGCAGCCGTTGAGCGTCATGCCGATGTCGGGCTTGCCGAGCAGGAGCCAGGCGGTGATCGTCGCGGTGAGGGTCGCCGCCGCCGCGGCGGCGTTGGTGTTCACCGCGACCTGGGCCGCCAGCCGGCCGCCGTCACCGGCCACGCCCATCGTGCTGCCCGGGTTGAAC
This sequence comes from uncultured Planctomycetaceae bacterium, assembly GCA_903885855.1. Lineage (GTDB taxonomy): Bacteria > Planctomycetota > Planctomycetia > Pirellulales > UBA1268 > QWOP01. The sequence goes on along the minus strand of CAISKG010000427.1, from coordinate 1,794 downwards.
CCGAACCATCCGAACCACAGCACGAGGCAGCCGATGAAGGCCAGCGCCATGTTGTGGCCCGGGATCGCCTGCGGGCGGCCTTCGGCGGAGTACTTGCCGATGCGCGGCCCCAGGATCAACGCGCCGGTGAGGGCCGCCCAGCCGCCGACCGAATGCACGGCCGTGCAGCCGGCAAAATCCCAGAAACCCTTGGCGGCCAGCCAGCCGCCGCCCCAGACCCAGTGCCCGGTGACCGGATAGATCACCAGGGCCATGAGGAAGCTGAAGAGGATGAAGGCGTGGTACTTGATCCGCTCGGCCACCGCCCCCGAGACGATCGTGGCGGCCGTCCCGGCGAAGACGAGCTGGAAGAAGAACTTGGCCCACAGGGGCACGCTCGTCCAGCTGATGGCCGGATACTCGCCGGCGTACTTGTCGCCGATCATGGGGCTGTTGTCGGCCGCCCCCACCATCAACGCGCCGCTCGAGCCGATCCAGCCGCCCGCGTCCTTGCCGAACATCAGATCCCAGCCGAGGAACCAGAAGGCGATCGACGTGGCGGCGAAGACGATGAAGTTCTTGGAGAGGATGTTGACGCAGTTCTTCGCCCGGGCGAAGCCCGACTCGACGCATCCGAAACCGAGGTTCATGAAGAACACGAGCATCCCGGCGATCAGCACCCACACGGTGTCGGCGGCGAGGAAGAGGTTGTTGAACATCTCCTCCTGCGGCGGGATCGGCGGCGGCGCGGGAGGATCCTGTGCCAGGGCCGGCGCGGCGACGACCGCGAGGGCGGCCAGCGCCAGCGGGAGCACGGCCAGCGGCCGGATTCGGCCGGGCAACGAGAGCAGCGGCCGGCCTCGGCGGGGGACCGCGAACAGGGAAAGCATCGTGCTGGACTCCAGAGAGGATCGGGGACTGACGACTCCGCACATCCGTCCCCGAACCCGGGGACCCGAAACGCACCACCGGGGCGGAGAGCACAAATCCCGTGCCGATCGTGGAAAATTCCCGCATCCCGCCGAATTGCCCCGCTTCTCCGCGGCACATCGACGGTTCGGCCGCGCTCGGGGCTCCTCCGCCATCCGCGGGAGCGGCATCCCGCACATTCCGGAGGCATGCCGCTGCCTCGCATCCGCGCAGTGGCGGGCGAGGGATCCCGCGCGCGACGGCCGACCGGCCCCGGCCCCTCCCGGCCCGGCATTCCGCCCTGCCGGCGCCGCACCGGCCGCGGCGGTCCCACGGCTGGTTTGGCCGCTGTTTTCCGGCCCGATCCGCGTCCGGAGGGACAGGCGTGTTCCGCCGGTGATCCACGGGCGCAGGTTGCCACCCCCGGACGATTGATTAGACTCCCGACCTCTCCTGATTCCGTTCTTTCCCGGGGGTTTTCATGATGTTGGCCCGTCTGCGGTCGTCCGTCGCCACCCTGCTCTCCAGCCCGCGCCCGGCCGCCCTCTTCCGGGGCGTCGCCCTGGCCCTGCTCGTGGTGCTCGTCGCGGTCGGGTCGACCCCCGCGCTGGCCGGCGAGGCCGACCTCGAGATCCCCGACCTGAAAGAGGCGAAGTTCTTCGGGGGGGCGATCAGCGGCCACGACCTGCTGCTGTACGGGTCGTTCGTGATCGCCGGCACGCTGGGGATCTCGCTCTACCTGCGCAACCAGATCAAGAATCTCCCCGCCCACGACTCGATGCTCAAGGTGGCGGACATCATCTTCACCACCTGCAAGACCTACCTGCTCAAGCAGGCCCAATTCCTCGGCCTGTTGTTCGTGCTCATCGCGGCGGCGATGGCCTACTACTTCCTCGTCCTCAACGG
>CAISKG010000426.1 GCA_903885855.1 uncultured Planctomycetaceae bacterium | reverse complement strand
GCCATCGCCGCGCGGCCCGCGCCACTGCGGCCAGTCGGTCGCGCCGAAGGCGATCGGCGCGGCGGCCACGACGTCGGCCCCCGCCGCCACCTCCTCCACCGCCACCGGCTGCGCCCGCGGCCTCCGCGCACAGCCCGCCAGCGCCACCGCCGCGAGGCTCGCCATCGCCACGACCATGCGGCGGCGCCGAGCGAGCATCGAAGCCATCATGGAAATCCTCCCCGAAGGTCGCTCGGCCGCCCGGGCAGGCCGCCAGCACGCGGGCGCCCAGGCCCCGCGGCCCGGGCCCGCCGTCGCGCCTGGGCTTCATCGTACCCGAAGTCGCTCGATGGCCGGCTCACCCGCCGGCGCCGGGCTCAACGCCGGCGCCGGCCCGCCCGAGCGCCTCCGGAAGATGGATCGCCGGCTGGCCGGCCAATCGCGCGGCCGCGGCCGCCGAGACGCGCTCGAGCCGCGGCAGGAAGATCTCCTCGCCACTGGCCGCAAGCGCCGCCGCCGCCTCGTCGGAGAGCGACACGAGCCCCCCGAACGACATCGGCCCGCCATGACGCGCAAGCTCCGCCGCGACCTCCGCCGGCAGGTCGACGAGGCCGTCGAGCACGAGCACGCCCCGATGGCCGGCGAGCACCCGGGCGATCCCGGGCGCGAGCGCCGCCACGCGCGGCAGCACGAGCGCGCCCTCCCCCTGGGCCAACAGCGCCCGCAGCGCCGGATCGGCGACCGCGTCGATCCGGTGGAGCTGCAGCCCCCCCGACTGCGCCGCGAGCTTCGCGGCGAGCTCCGGCGCGGCGAGCGCCTCGAGCCCCTCGAGGTAGAGCGGCCCGTCGTGCCGCGCAAGGGCCGCGGCCGCCCCGGGCGAGAGCCCGCTGAGGCCGTTGAGGGCGAGCCAGCCGCGATGGCGCGAGAGCGCCTCGGCCGCCCCGTCGGAGAGCGCCCCGAGCCCCCCGAGCGAGAGCCCCCCCTCGCGCGCCGCGAGGATCGCCACGCACGCGTCGGAAAGCTCCCCCACGCCGTCGAGCAGGAGCGCCTCCCGGCGGCCGGCGAGCGCCCGGGCCTGCGGCACCGAGAGGGTGCGCAGCGCGTCGAGCCGGGGGGGAAGATCGACCGGCGCGCCGCCGCAGCCGGCGAGCGCCACCAGGCCCGCCGCGACCGCGCGGCGCCAGCCGCGCGCCGAGCCGGATCGCAGGCCGCCGCACGCCCGCCGCCCGGCCCCGCCGCTCCCCTCGGGCCTTCGCATGTCGCCCTCCCGCACCGGTGAAATCGTCCTCGATGCTACCTGGCCGGGGAGGTCATGCCTGCCCCGCCCGGCCGCCGGCCGCCCGCAGGGGGCAGACGCCGCGCCGATCGGCATCCCGGCGCGGCGTGAGGGGGGGCTATACTCGCTCCCACGGGCGTCGCCGGGGGGCGACGGCCGCCGTGCCAAGCGTGCCCCGCGCACGCCGCGCGAGCCGCTCCGATCCCGGCCCTTCCCGCCGTCGCTTCATCCCTCGCCTTTTTTCTGGGGAGTCTTGCCATGCGCGCCGTCTCGAGCCTCCGCGCCCCGTCGCCCGCCATCGCCGCCGCCGCGGCGCTCGCCGTCGTCGCCATGACCGCGGCCCGGGCAGAGCCCCCCGCGACGGTCGAGAAGGAGACGGCGATCGCGTCGGGGGCCCCCGAGGCGCTCGTCGTGAGCCGCCCCGACGGCGCCGATGCCGCCGGCAATCCCGGCGGCGGTGGCTACCGGACGCGCGTCGCCGGCGACGGCGCCGAGATCCCCGTGGTGGTGGTGGGGGGCACGCCGCGGCAGATGGGCTGGCACCTCGGCCGGCTCATGGCCGCCGAGATCAAGGCGCTCGTGCCGCCGCTCTTGGCGAAGGTGAAGGGCTCGATGGGCATCGACGACGCCACGCTCGCCGCCGCCTGGGCGACGCAGTCGGCCTGGATCGACGACCGCGTCGAGCAGGAGCTCGTCGGCCTCGCCGAGGGATCGGGGGTCGACCTGGCCCTGCTCCAGGCCGTGCACGCCGTGCCCCTCCTCATGCCCTATTCCTGCTCGGCGATCGCCGCCTGGGGCAGCGCCACCGCCGACGGCCACCTCTACCAGACGCGGAACCTCGACTGGGAGCTGGGCCTGGGCGCCCACGAGTATCCCGTGCTCGTCGTCTACCTCCCCGCCGCGGGCCGGGCGCACCTCGTGCCCACCTTCGCCGGCTTCGTGGGGGCCAACTGCGGCCTGAGCGCCGCGGGGATCGCGCTCTCCGAGATGGGCGACTCCCCCGCCACGGAGATGCCCTACGACCTCCACGCCCCCCACTTCACCACCTACTTCCGCAGCTTCCTCTACGACGCCGACTCGCTCACCGAGGTCCTCGACACCTTCACGGCGCTCGAGCGCGTGAAGAAGTACCACTTCGTCTTCGGCGACGGCCGCGCCGACCGCCGCGCGGTGAAGATCCGGGCCCACGCCTTCAAAGACGGCGACGACCTGCGCGTCTGGACGGCCGACGACCCCACCGACGAGCTGGCCCCGAACGTGCTCCCCGACGTCGTCTACCAGGACGAGGGCCGCGGCGCCTTCCCCCACCTCCGCAGGCACCACGGCAGCCTCGACGCCCGGAAGCTCACCGAGGTGGCCTGCGCGATCCCGATCAAGGGGGGCAACGTCCTCGACGCCGTCTTCGACGCCACCGACCTCGTCGCCTGGGTGAGCTACGCCGGCACCGGCGGCGAAGCCTACGAGCGCCCCTTCCTGCGGCTGGCGCTCGCCGAGCTCGACGGCGACGGCGACGGGAAGGGGGATCTCGCCGAGGGGGCGGCCGACGCCGACGCCGACGGCGTGCCCGACTTCCTCGCCCGCTAGCAGGCTAGCCGGCCGTGCCCGCGCGCTCGATCGGGCGGCCCTCGAAGCGCTCCACCGCGGCGACGAGCTCCGCCGAGATCGGCCGCGGCGTGCCGGCGGCGTAGTCGAGCAGCACGCAGGTGCAATCCCCCTCGGCCGCCACGCACCCCAGCCGCCGGCTCCACACCACGTGCTCCATGCGGAAGCTCGTGCGGCCGATGCGCACGATCCGGCTGCCCACGAGCACCCGGTCGGGGTAATGGAGCTGGCGGCGGTAGTTGCACGACACCGCGGCCAGGATCGGCCCCACGCCCGCCGCCTCCAACAGCCGGCGGAACTCGTCGTGATCCAACAGCGCGATCCGCGACGACTCGAACCACCGGATCGGCACGGTGTTGTTGACGTGCCCGATGGCATCCTGGTCGCCCCAGGTGATCGGCAGCTCGATGACGCTGCGGAAGCCCGCAAGCGCCGCCGGCAGCGGGCCGCTGACGGCGAGCTCGGGCACGGGGCAGGACGGAGGGCAGGGGGGGGAGGGATCCATGGGGCGCTCGGCGGCGGATTGGCGGGCGGCTCGGGGACGATCGCTCACGGCTGCGGGTAGTCCATCATCACGCTGCCGCCGTCGACCGCCGCCAGGCCGGGGAAGCCGCCGTCGGCCACCGCCTCGCCCAGCCGCGTCACGCGCCGCAGGTCGCCGTCGCCGGGGCGCTTGCCCCGGATGCGGCGGAGGAGGTCGGAGGCGAGGACGTCGGCCGCGTCCTGGACGATCGGCTCGGCGCGGTCGGCGGCCCAGCGGCACACCGCCACCACGGTGATCAGATCCTGGATGCGCTGCGACTCCTCCGCCATCCGGCACTGCCGGTCGGCGAGCTTGAGCTGGTGCTTCACCATCACGGCGCTGGTGTCGGTGGCGGCGCGGTCGAGCTGCTCGAGGGCCGCGTCGACGTGGGCCCGGAGCCGCGGCGGCATCGCCGGCCACGCCGGGCGCCGCCGCCCCGCGACCATGCGCCCCATCCGCCAGCCGGCGTAGGGCACGAGCGCCCCGCGCAGCTTCCAGGCGTGGAGCGGGTTGGCGGGGTTGGGGTTCTTGAGCCCGGCCTTCTGGATGGCGCGGCCGATCGGCTCGAAGTAGGCCTTCCCATGCTCCTTCACGAGGCTCTTGTAGAAGGCCATCCCCAGCATCTCCCCCTCTCCCTCGTAGATGCAGGGGGAGAGGTACTCGTGGACGTTGTCGCCGAAGAGGTGGCCGTGGAGGAAGCCGCGGCCGCCGTGCGTCTTCATGAGGAGCTCGATCGCCGCCTCCTTCTGCGACTCGCTCCCGAAGATCTTGGCGATGATGCACTCCATCTCGCCGCGGTAGCCGCGGTCGAGGAGCCCCGCGCACCAGTCGCGGATCGCGTCGCAGCCCACGATGAGCGCCGCCAGCCGGCCCAGGCGCCGGCGCACCAACTCGCGCCGCACGATCGCCTCGCCGTAGGTGCGCCGGAAGCGGGCCCAGGGGAGCATGCTCGCGAGCATCACGCGCATCATCCCCGCCGCCGTGGCGCACAGCGCCACCCGCCCCAGATTGAGGCCGTGGTAGGCGATCGTCAGGCCGTCCCCCTGGCCGGGGTCGAGGAGGTTCTCGCGCGGCACGCGGAAGCCGCGGAACACCAGGCCGTTGTTGAAGGAATGGCGGAGGGCGTGGAGGCCGTAGCGCCGCACCTGGAAGGTGGCGTCCTCGCGCTCGGGGAGATCGGCGATGAGCACCGCCGGCCGCCCCTCCACGAGGCACACCAGCCCGATCGTCCGGCCGGGGATGGCGTTGGTGATGAACAGCTTCTCGCCGTCGACCACCCAGTGATCCCCCTCCAGCCGCGCCGTGGTGCGCAGCGCCGTCAAGTCGCTCCCGGCCGCCGGCTCGGTGAGGGCGAAGGCCGAGAGGCGCTTGCCCGCGGCCAGATCGGGCAGCATGCGCCGCTTCTGCTCGGGGGTGCCGAAGGTGCGGAGCGGATCCACCGCGCCGATGCAGCCGTGCACCGACGCCAGCCCCGCCACCGTGGGATCCACCAGCGCCATCTCGGTGAGGAAGCGCGCGAAGGCCAGGAAGGGGGCGGCCCGGCCGCCGTGCTCGCGGTCGACGAGCAGGCCCCAGTAGCCCGCGCCGCCGAGCTCGGCGAGCACCGCCGGGTCGATCTTGCCGTCGGCGTCGTGGAGCGTGCCGCCGTCGCGGTGGCGGCGCACGATCGCCAGGGAATCCTCCATCGTGCGCCGGCAGTCGGCCTCCACGACCGGCTCCGGCGTGGAGAAGAGCTCGGCCGGGAAGGAGGCATCCCAGACGGCGCGGTGGGCGGGGCTCGCGGCGGTGCGGTAGCGCGCGGCGAAGAGCGTCTCCACCTGCTCGTCGGCGCGGTCGAGGCGGCCGGTGGCGCGCGACTCCGCCGCGCTCTTGCCGGAGAGCTCGAGCGCGGTCTCCACGAACGACCGCTCCCGCGCGGCGTCGTCGGCGGAGGGGGGGGGCACGGTGGGGCTGGACATGCGGCACCTCCGGAAACGGTCGCGGCTCGCGGCACGGGGCGGGCCGCGCGATCGCCCCCGCCCCCGCGGCTGCATGATACCCGCCGGGGCCCGCGGCGAGGCCGCCCCGCCGCGCCTCCCCCTGTCGCCCGAGCGGCCGCCGGGGGAGAATCGGCCCCCGGCAGGGGAACCCGCACGCCGGAGGGAATCATGCGCGACGACACGCCCACGCCGCCGCGCGAAGGCGCGCTCGCCGGCACGACGCTGCTCGTCACCGGGAGCTCGCGCGGGATCGGCCTGGCGATCGCGCTGGCCGCGGCCCGCGCGGGGGCCGCCGTCGCCATCGTCGCCAAGACCGAGTCCCCCCACCCCAAGCTCCCGGGCACGATCCACGACGCCGCGGCCGCCGTCGAGGCCGCCGGCGGGAGGGCCCTCGCGCTGGCCTGCGACATCCGCGACGAGGCGGCGGTGGAGCGGGCCGTGGCCGCGACGGCGGACCGCTTCGGCGGGATCGACGCCTGCGTCAACAACGCCGGCGCGATCTTCCTCGCCGGCACCCTCGACACGCCCGTGAAGCGGTCCGACCTCCTCCATCAGGTCAACGCGCGCGGGGCGTACGTCGTGGCGCGGGCCTGCCTCCCCCACCTCCTCCGCGCCCCGCGGCCGCACATCCTCTCGATCTGCCCCCCGCTCTCGCTCGACCCGCGCTGGTACGCCCCCCATCCCGCCTACACGCTCTCCAAGATGGGGATGAGCCTCACGGTGCTGGCGCTGGCGGCGGAGTTCCGCGGGCGCGTGGCCGTGAACGCCCTCTGGCCGCGCACCACGATCGACACCGCCGCGGTGCGCAACCTCCTCGGCGGCGAGCCGCTGGCGCGCCGCAGCCGCACGCCGGCCATCATGGGGGACGCGGCGCTCGCGATCCTGCGCCGCCCCGTCGCCGAGAGCGGCGGCTTCCACCTCGACGAGGACGTCCTCCGCGCCGAGGGGGTCACCGACTTCTCCCCCTACGCCGTCACCCCCGGCGGCCCGCTCCAGGACGACCTCTTCGTCTGACGCCGCCGGCCGCTCATTCGGCGCCGGACGCGGCCCGCTCGGCGTAGAGGGCCTCGATGAGCGGCGCGAAGGTGTCGAGCACGAACCTGCGGCGCACCTTGAGCGTGGTCGTGAGCTCCTGCCGCGCGAAATCGAGCGGCCGGGCGAGGAGGATCACCGCCCGCACGCGCTCCGGCTGCCCCACCACGCGCATCGCCAGCGCCACGCGCTCCGCCACGAAGGCCACGAGGCGGGGCGTCACGATCCGCTCCCCCTCGACCTCGACGTCGCAGCCGAGCTGCGCCGCCTTCGCCCGCAACGGCTCGAGCGCCGGCACCACCAGCGCCCCCACGAAGGGGCGGCCGTCGCCGAAGACCACCGCCTGGTCGATCCACGGATCGGCCACCAGCAGCGCCTCGAGCGCCGTGGGGGCCACGTTCTTGCCGCCGGCGGTGACGATCAGGTCCTTCTTGCGGTCGGTGATCCGCAGGTAGCCGTCGGCGTCGAGCTCCCCCACGTCGCCGGTCGCGAACCAGCCGTCGGCGTCGATCGCGGCCCGCGTGGCGGCCTCGTCCTTCCAGTAGCCGAGCATGACGTGGGGGCCGCGCGTGAGGATCTCGCCGTCGGCCGCGATGCGGATCTCCACCCCCGGCAGCGCCCGCCCCACGGTGCCGTTGCGGTTGGTGCCGGGGACGTTGAGGGAGACGATCGGCGAGGTCTCGGTGAGGCCGTAGCCCTGGTGGACCTCGATCCCCGCCGCGGTGAACCCGGCGGCGATGGCCGGCGGCAGCGCCGCCCCGCCGGCGTGGAACTCGCGCAGCCGCGGGCCGGCCAGCGCCCGCAGCCGCGCCGGCCGCTCCTCCTCCGGCACCGCCGCCACCGCCGCCCACAGCTTCTCGTAGAAGCGCGGCACGCCGTTGATGCGCGTCGGCCGCACCTCGCCGAGGTTCGCCACCAGCCGCTCCTGCGACTCCGCGAAGGCGACCGTGTGGCCCTGCACCATGGGGATGAGGTGGTCGCAGGTGCGCGCGTAGATGTGGCTCAGGGGGAGCCAGGCGAGCGTCAGGTCGTCGGGATCGCTCGTGGAGACGCCCGCCGCCGCGACGGCGTTGGAGAGGAGGTTCGCGTGGGTGAGCATCACCCCCTTGGAGATCCCCGTCGTGCCGCTGGTGTAGATGATCGTGGCCACGTCGGCCGGGGCGACGGCCGCCTCGCGCGCGAGCACCGGCGCCCGCCAGTTGCCGGCGGCCGAGCGCCCGCGCTGGCAGAGGCCCTCCCAGGAGAGGACACGCTTCCCCGGCAGGGGCCCCACCGAACCCGGCGGCCCCAGCGTCACCACCCACTCCAGATCCGGCAGCGTCGCCGCCACCGCCGCCACCTTCGCCGCCTGCTCGGCCGTGCTCACCACCACCGCGCGGGCGCCGGAGTGGGCCAGCTGGAAGCCCACCTGCTCGGCGGAGAGCGTGGCGTGCAGCGGCACGTCGACACCGCCGGCGGAGAGGACGGCGATGTCGGCGAGGAGCCACTCGGGCCGGTTCTCGGAGAGGATCGCCACGCGCTCGCCGGGACCGATCCCCAGGCTCACGAGCCCCGCCGCCGCGGCGTCGGCCCGGTCGCGGTACACCCCCCACGACACCGACCGCCAGCGCCCCTCCTCCTTCCACACAAGCGCCGTCTTCCCGGCATGGCGGCCGGCGACGGCGCGGTGGGCGGCCGCGACCGAGGGGGCGGTGGGCACCGGCAGGCCGCGGGGTTGCATGGGGCGTCGGTCCGTCGGTCAGACCGCCTCGAAGAGGGTGGCGATGCCCTGGCCCTGGCCGATGCACATCGCCGCCAGGCCGAGGGGGATGCCATCGGCGCGCATCCGGTGGAGGAGGGTGGTGGCCAGCCGGGCGCCCGAGGCGCCCAGCGGATGGCCGATGGCGATGGCGCCGCCGCGCGTGTTGACGCGCGATTCGTCGATCCCCAGCAGCTGCAGGCAGGCGAGCACCTGCACGGCGAAGGCCTCGTTGATCTCGATCGCGCCCACGTCCTCGAGGCGCACGCCGCCGCGGGCGAGCGCCTTGTGGATCGCCGGCACCGGGCCGATCCCCATCTCGCACGGCTCCACCCCGGCCACCGCCACCGCGCGGATCCGCGCCAGGGGCTCGAGCCCCAGCTCGGCGGCGCGGGCGTCGCTCATCACCAGCAGCGCCGCGGCGCCGACGTTGGTGGGGGAGGCGTTGCCCGCGGTCACGCTCCCTCCGGCGGGATTGAAGACCGGCGGCAGGGCGGCGAGGGCCTCGAGCGAGGTGTCGCGGCGGATGCACTGATCCTCGCGCACCTCGGTGCGCCGCCCCTCGGCGTCGCGGCCGAGCGTGGGGAGGATCTCGCCGGCGAAGAGGCCGGAATCGGTGGCGGCGGCCGCCGCCTGGTGGCTGCGCAGCGCGAACGCATCCTGCCGCCCGCGGCCGATGCGGTACTTGAGCGCGAGATACTCGGCCGTCAGCCCCATCTGCATCACCCCCTCGCCGTGGCGTCGCAGGAGCGAGGGGCAGGGGTCGTAGCCCTTGTTCATGGGGACGTGGTCCATGTGCTCCACCCCCCCGGCCACCACGACGCTCTCGTGGCCCGCCGCCACCGCCGCGGCGGCGTCGTTGATCGCCTGCAGCGACGAGCCGCAGTTGCGGTTGATCGTCACGCCGCAGGTCTCCACCGGCATCCCGGCGACGAGCGCGGCGACCCGCGCCACGTCGAAGCCCTGCTCCCCCTGCTGCTGCACGCAGCCGAAGCGCACGTCCTCCACGAGGGCCGGCTCGAGGCGCACGCGCTCCACGAGCCCGGCGATCGCCCGGGCGGCGAGATCCTCGGCGCGGACGTCGCGGAAGCACCCGTTCTCGGCCGACGCGCGCCCCACGGGGGTGCGCACGGCATCGACGACGACGGCATGGGGCACGGCGGGGCTCCTCGGGGGCGTGGACCTCGCGCTAGCCGCGGAAGCGGCCGCCGCGGCGGACGGTGTCGGTGAACAGGGCCGATGGCTCGAAGCGGCCGCCGCAGGCGGCCAGCGCCTCGACGCGGGCCGCGACGGTCGCGATCCCCTCGGTGTCGCAGGCGCGGAGCACGCCGCCGCGCCAGGCGGGGAAGCCGATCCCCAGGATCAGCCCCATGTCGGCGTCGACCGGATCGCGCACGATCCCCTCCTCGAGCGCCCGCGTGGCCTCGAGGAGCATGGGGAGGAAGAGGCGGTCGGTGATCGTCTCGGGGGTGTGGGCCGACTTCGGCGCGCTGCGGAGCGGGGCGAGGATCTCCGCCAGCGCCGGGTCGTTCTCCGGCCGCCCCTTCTTGCCGGTGAAGCGCCGGAAGCCCGCGCCGGTCTTCTTCCCCAGCCGCCCGCGGGCCACCAGCGCCTCGAGCACCGGCGGCACGTCGCCGCGGCCCGGATAGGCCGCCGCCATCACGCGGCCGGCGAAGAGGCTCGTGTCGAGGCCGACGAGATCCTGCAGCGCGATCGGCCCCATCGGCATCCCGTAGCGCTCCGCCGCGGCGTCGATGGCGTCGGCCTCCACCCCCTCCGAGAGGAGCACGAGGGCCTCGTTCATGTAGGGGAAGAGGAGGCGGTTGACGAGGAAGCCGGCGCAGTCGCGGACCACGATCGGCGTCTTGCGCACCCGCCTGGCCAGCGCCACGATCGTCGCCACGGTGGCGTCGTCGGTGCGGGCACCGCGGATCACCTCCACCAGCTCCATCCGGTCGACCGGATGGAAGAAGTGCATCCCCACGAAGCGCTCGGGCGCCGCCACGTGCTCCGCGAGGCGCGTGATCGAGATCGTGGAGGTGTTGGAGGCGAGGATCGCCTCCGGGCGGACGACGTCCGACAAGCCGCGGAAGATCGTCCCCTTGAGGCCCTCGTCCTCCGTCACCGCCTCGACGACCACGTCGGCGTCGGCCAGGAGGGCCGTGGAGGTGCCGGCGGCGAGAAAGGAGAGCATGTCGGCCAGCTGCGCGGGGGTGGCGCGGCCGATGGCGATCCGGCTCTCCACCACGTGCCGCACCCGCCCCACGCCCGCGGCGACACGCGCCGCGTCGACGTCGACCAGGGCCGCGGGGATGGCACTGCGCGCGACGGCGGCGGCGATCCCCGCCCCCATCTGCCCCGCGCCGATCACCCCCACCTTGGCGACGGGCCGGGGCGCGACCGCGGGATCGTCGACGCCGCTGTCGCGCGCGAGCCGCTGCCGGGCGAAGAACAGGCCGATGAGGTTGGCGGCGACCGGCGAGCCCATCACCTCGAGCGCCGCGTCGTGCTCGGCGTCGAGCCCCTCCTCGAGCGGCCGCGTGGCGCCGCCGAGCACCGCGCCGAGGGCCACCAGCGGCGCCGGATACTGCCCCTTGGTCTTGGCGAGCACCGCCCCCTTGGCCACGGCGCCGCTGAAGGCCAGCTCGTCGGCCGACACCGCCACCGGCCCGGACCGCTCCGCGCGGCGCCGGCGCCAGGCGTCCCCCTCGCGGAGCCGGGCGACGACGCGCCGCCCCTCGTCGAGGAGCCGCTCGGCCGGCACGGCGTCGAAGGCGAGGCCGATCGCCACCGCCTTGCGCGGGTCGAGCGCCTCGCCGGTGGTGATCATCTCGATGGCATGGTGCAGCCCCACCAGCCGCGGCATCCGCTGCGTGCCGCCCCAGGCGGGGATGAGCCCGATCTTCACCTCCGGCAGCGCGATCGAGGTGTGCGGGGCGGAGGAGAGGAGGCGCTCGTCGAGCGCGAGAACGAGCTCGGTGCCCCCGCCCATGCAGGCCCCGTCGATCAGGGCCACGGTGGGGAAGGGGAGGGCGGCGAGCCGCGCGAAGAGCGCGTGGCCGGCCCGCACGACGGCCGACACGCTGCTCCGGTCGGCCGTGGCCACGCCGGCGAGCTCGTTGAGATCGGCGCCGGCGACGAACTGCCCCGGCTTGCCGCTGGCCACGAGAAGGCCGTCGAGATCGCCGCGCCCCTCGAGCCGGGAGACGACCGCCTCGAGCTCCGCCATCACCCCGCGGCCGAGCGTGTTGACCTTCTTCCCGGGGCAGTCGAGGGTGAGCAGGGCGATCCGGCCGGGCAGCTCCTCGAGCCGCATCGCCCCGCCGGCACCCGCCGCGCCCGCTGGCGGGCCCCCGGACGGCGCCGGGGAACGACCCGAGGAATGGCCGGAGGTCATGGCACGCTCGCTCGAGGGTGTGGTCGGCACGCCCGCAGCGACGGGCTCCCACCGACGTGAGGCAGGATACCACTCCGCCGCGCGGGCGGAAGCGGATCGCCCGCCGGCGACCGTCGCCGCCCCGCGGACACATCGCCGACTGCCGCCGCG
>CAISKG010000425.1 GCA_903885855.1 uncultured Planctomycetaceae bacterium | reverse complement strand
CCTCGAGCAGGCCGTGGCGGCCTTCGAGGCCGTGCGGTCCCGGCTCCGTGTCGGCTGACGGGCGCTCGCGTCGCACGAGCGGGCGGTCACCGCCCCGGGGCGCGTCACTCGGCGGTCGTCGGGCCGCAGCGCCAAAGGACCGCTCGCGGGCGGATGCCGAGGCCCGACGCGTTTCCCAACGCACGCCACTGGCCGCCCCGCGGGGAGCGCCTAGCATCTCACAACGTTCGTTTTCACAACCCTTCAGGAGTCCGTCATGTCCCGTCTCCGCATCGCCCTGGCCTCGCTCGGCCTCGTGCTCGGCTTGGCCGTCGCCGCCCCCGCCGCCGATATCGTCGACACCGCCGTCGCGGCCGGCACGTTCAAGACCCTGGCCGCCGCCGCCGGTGCGGCCGACCTCGTCGAGACCCTCAAGGGGAAGGGGCCGTTCACCGTCTTCGCCCCCACCGACGAGGCCTTCGCCAAGCTGCCCAAGGGCACCGTCGAGGAGCTCCTCAAGCCCGAGAACAAGGGCAAGCTCAAGGACATCCTCCTCCTGCACGTCGTCCCGGGCTCCGTGATGGCCGCCGACGTGGTGAAGCTCAAGGAAGCCAAGACCGCCGGCGGGAAGGTCGTGAAGATCTCCACCGACGGTGGCGTGAAGGTCGGCACCGACAAGGGGATGTCGAAGGTCGTGAAGACCGACATCAAGGCCGACAATGGCGTGATCCACGTGATCGACGCCGTCATCCTGCCCTGATCGTCAGGACCTGATCGTTCGATTCGGGAAGCCGCCCCGCGGAGGTGTCCGCGGGGCGGCTTTTTTTCATTCCCTTCGCGTGAGCGTGCCTCGGGCCCCGGAGGGGCCGATTGCCCCCAGCGCCCCGGTAGGATGACCGCCGAGACAGCGCGCCGCGGGTTGCAGCCATGCCCGAATCCGAGCGAGTCGCCGCACACGCCGCCGAGCGGCCTCCGCCCCCCTGGCACGCGTCGGCCCCGGCCGCGGTGGCCGACACGCTCGGGACCCATGCCCGTCTGGGGCTCAGCGCGGCCGAGGCGGCCGCCAGGCTCGGCCGTCAGGGGCCAAACCTCCTCCGCAGGCGCCCGCCGCCGCCCCGCTGGCGGGCCTTCGCGCGGCAATTCCGGGAACTGCTGACGCTGATCCTCTTGGCCGCGGCGGTTCTCTCCGCCGCGGTGGGAGACGTCACCGACGCCGCGGTGATCGTGGCCATCGTGCTGGTCAACGCGGTGGTGGGGTTCCTGCAGGAAGACCGTGCCACCCGGGCGCTCGAGGCCCTCGAGCGCCTGGCGGCGCCGCGGGCGCTGGTCGTACGCGACGGCGGGCGGCTCGCGCTCCCGGCCGAGCGGCTCGTGCCCGGCGACCTGATCGTCCTCGAGCCGGGCGATGCGGTGCCGGCCGACGCCCGGCTGGTGACGGCCGCGGCGCTCGAGGTGCAGGAGGCCGCGCTCACCGGCGAGAGCCAGTCGGTCGCCAAGGAGGCCGCGGCCGTCCTGGCCCCGACGACCCCCCTGGCGGGCCGCGCCACGATGGTGCACGCCGGGACGGTCGTCGCCTCCGGGCACGCCACGGCCCTGGTGGTGGCCACCGGCATGGCGACGGAGCTGGGCCGGATCGCGACGCTCTTGGAGCGCGGGGGGCCGGAGACCACCCCCCTGCAGCGCCGCCTGGCGGCCCTGGGCAGGACGCTCGTCGTCGTCTGCCTCGCCGTCGTGACGCTGATCGGTGGCCTCGAACTGGCCCGCGGGGCACCGCTGGCCGAGGTGTTCCTGCGCGCGGTGAGCCTGGCGGTGGCGGCGGTGCCGGAGGGCCTGCCCGCGGTGGTGACGCTCGTGCTCGCGGCTGGGCTCCAGCGACTGGCGGCGCAGAACGCGCTGGTGCGGCGGCTGCCGAGCGTGGAGACGCTCGGCAGCGTGACGGTGATCTGCACCGACAAGACCGGCACGCTCACCCGCGGGGAAATGACCGTCCGGTCGGTGGTGACCGCCACCGAGCGCCTGCGCGTCACCGGTGCCGGCTATGCGCCGCGGGGCGAGTTTCTCCGCGAGTCGGGGGGACCACCGGTCGCCGTGGGGACGCTCCCCGACGTGGCGCGGCTGCTGGGGATCGCGCTGCGCTGCAATAAGGCGACGGTGGCGCCCGACGCGGCCGGCGCGTGGCGGGCGCTGGGCGATCCGACCGAGGCGGCCCTCGTCGTCGCGGCGCTCAAGGGGGGCGTCGAAGCCGGCGACCGCGAGGCCATGGTGCATCTCGAGATCCCCTTCGACGCGACGCGGCGGATGATGAGCGTGGTGGTCGCCGCCCCCGGGGGCCGCGCGTGCCTGGAGTCGAAGGGGGCGACGGAGGCGATCCTGCCGCGCTGCACCGCGGAGGCGCGCGAGGGGCGCATCGAGCCGCTCACCCCCGAGCGGCGGCGGGCGATCCTCGCCGATGCCGCGGCGCTCGCGGCGGGGGCGCTGCGCGTGCTGTCGCTGGCCTATCGGGATCTCGACGAAGGCGTCATCACGGTGCAGGGGGGCGCGGCGGCGGAGCGGGATCTGGTGCACGTCGGCCTCGTGGGGCTCCTCGACCCCCCCCGCGAGGAGGCACGCGACGCGGTGGCGCGGTGCCGCTCGGCGGGGATCGTGCCGGTGATGATCACCGGCGACCACCCGGCGACGGCCCTGGCGATCGGCCGGGAGCTCGGGCTCGTCGACGGGGCGGGGGGAACGTGCAGCGGCGCGGACGTGGACGCGCTCGACGACGTCGCGCTCGAGCGCACCGTGGGATCGACCGCGGTCTTCGCCCGGGTGACGGCGGAGCACAAGCTCCGGATCGTCCGGGCCTGGCAGCGGCGCGGCCAGGTGGTGGCGATGACCGGCGACGGCGTCAACGACGCTCCGGCGGTGCGCGCCGCCGACATCGGCATCGCCATGGGCCTCGGTGGCACCGACGTCACCAAGGAGGCGGCCGACATGGTGCTCCTCGACGACAACTTCGCCTCCATCGTCGCGGCCGTGGCGGAGGGGCGGAGCATCCACGACAACGTCGGCAAGGTGGTGCACTACCTCCTGGCGTGCAACGCCGGCGAGGTGCTCGTGATGTTCGTGGCGGCGCTCGTGGGCTGGCCGGCGCCGCTCTCGGCGATCCAGATTCTGTGGCTGAATCTCGTCACCGACGGGCTGCCGGCGCTGGCGCTGGGGCTCGAGCCCCCGGAGCGGGGGCTCATGGAGCGCGAGCCCCGGCCGCCGCGCGAGGGGGTGATCACGCGCGGGCGGGCCCTGGCGATCGTCTTCCACGGCACCCTCGTGGCGGCGGTGGTGCTGGCGGGCTTCCTCGCCGGGTGGCGCGGGGAGGACGATCCCCGCGCGGTGGCGCGGGCGCAGTCGCTCGCCTTCTGCGTGGCGGCGGCGGCGCAGCTGCTGGTGGCCATCGGCTGCCGCAGCGACCGCCTCACCGCGGTGCAGGCGGGGTTCTTCGCCAACCCCCGCCTGCTGGCGGCGATCGCCGTCTCCGGTCTCTTGCAGGTGGCGATCGTGGCGCTGCCGTTCGCCCGGCCGGTGTTCGACGTCGGGGAGGGCCTGGGGGGCTGGTGGGGGATCGTGGCGGCCCTGGCCGTG